>NZ_BKFU01000112.1:0-5099 GCF_008980265.1 Acinetobacter sp. TUM15064
TGATGATGGATAGCCTGATTACGTGCTAAAAAACAGCAAAAATAAAAATATATAAAAAAATCCCCTTTAAAAAAGCGTGAAATATCCCTATTAATAATTTATCAGTGAATAAGGAATATCCTCGTGAAAAAAGTAGTGAAAGCAAAAAACCTCATCGCCTTTCGTATTTGGTTAGAGAAATTGGGGTATTCAGTCAAAACTTTAGCAGACAACCGTGGCTTTACTTTTAGCTTTAAAAAAGAATATGGACTGGTGACCTGCGACCTCGCGGGAAATAACTTGGCCATGCAGCTCGGTGAAGAATTCGAAGACCATTTGAAAGCCTAAAATTGCTCCATACTTACTTCGCGTGATGAATCAAAACTTAGCCCCCTTATGGGGGCTTTTTTTATGATGAATGGATTCTTAAATTTCAGACAAGAAAAAAGCAAGGCTCTATACCTTGCTTCATCACTGATGGTGGGGACGGAGAGACTCGAACTCTCACACCTTGCGGCGCTGGAACCTAAATCCAGTGCGTCTACCAATTTCGCCACGTCCCCATCAGGGTGCTAACTGTTCGTTAGACTTTAAGTTGGCAGAGGATCAAGGATTCGAACCTTGACGAACGGTTTTGGAGACCGTCATGCTACCATTACACCAATCCTCTATGGCCTTATAAATCATCTTAATTCAAATGATTTATGGTGGGGACGGAGAGACTCGAACTCTCACACCTTGCGGCGCTGGAACCTAAATCCAGTGCGTCTACCAATTTCGCCACGTCCCCAATGGCTGTGTATACTATAGGGATCATTTTCGCATGACAAGCAATTTTTAAGAAAAACACACTCATTTGATTAAATAAGAAACAAAAACCATATACTTGGCTTTTTCTCATTCAATTTCAGTCATTAAGCATCGTTTTGCAGCCATAATATTTTGCCATCTTTGGCTTTTTTGCTTAGCCAAAAGTCCATGTAATAGTGGACTAAAATCCTGAAAAGGTTCTGGAAGCGCTAGCTTCAAAGACTGACAGTGTAAATACGCCCAGTCTTGGTAGCTTGCTGCCTGCAAACGCTGATCAGTCAACCACTCAAGTAGAATGATCCCGAGTGCATACAGGTCGGTTTGTACGGTCTTTGCTTCACCATGAAATAACTCTGGTGCCATATAGCGTGGCGTTGCATTTATAGTTTGTTGATGTCCAGTTCCACCAATTGTTTGACTTTGCTCAAAATCAATCAATTTACATGTCGAACCTGCCAATAAAAAATGTGCAGGTTTTAAGTCAGCATGAATCCAGTCCATCTGATGTAATTCTTCTACAGCATTCAACATTTTGAAGATGATATGAATGACATGATCACAACTTAACTGACGCGGATCTCTTACAAGTAAAGGTGGCAGGTCTTTTAAAATAAGCGCAGCACTCACCTGCTCTGAATGAAACTCAAAATTTTCAAGAATTTGTACTTCAGGCAAAAACGTTGGTTGTGGCGACATCGCAAGCGCATGCTGATAAAAGCTGAACTCTGCATTAAAACCATCAATAAGTACGGAATAACTGGATGCCAATTGAAACTTTAACCAATACCTCTGCCCTGCAACCTCAAAGCGATAAAGTCGTCGCCCCCAACTCAAACGCTGAGTCGGAGTATGAAGCGACAACTCGAGCATGTTCAATTCTTGACGATCAAACTGCCAAGAATTCGGATTCATTCATTTCTGCCGTATTCAACTCAGTTAAGACTTCCAAACAATGTTGAATCGTTTTACCAACACGGGCATGTGTCTCAATCATTGAAATTTTAGGCCAAGTTGCACGCTCGCCTTCACGTTGTAGGAGCTTAAACAAATGTGGCCGTGGATTTTGTAACATATAACTATAATGGCGTAGACCATATTTTCCCACAATATTTACATCGCCATAATAACGCTGATCAACCACACCATAGCCATGGTCCAGTAAACGACGGATCGGCGGGATATTACCTACACGTTCGCGGGCAAAGTCCATGACACCTTTACTAATTACTTTACCCTGCCGACGTACAATACGCTCAGGCCAGCTCAGCATGTCTTTACGGAAACGTGCTTCATCCGACTGCATAAAGGGCACGACATGTGGATTGACTTGGCTGGCAATTGTGTAATTTAAATTGTATAAACGCGCCATCTTTTCCTGAGGGAAATCACTACGCACACTACCATCCACCCAGCGCGTAGAAGACATATAGGGCGTATATAAACCATCATGTCGCTTACTGGTCAGTTTGACGGGTGGGAACAAAATTGGCACAGCACAGGACGCTAAGACAGCACTCCACACCAATAAATCCGGTGAAGTAAAAGTATTCATGATGCGTGCATTTTGTGAGGCATCATAAGGTGCAACCGCGACATTGTTGTATAAGCCTGACTGCTTAAAAGCTTCTTCAAAAGTCACATCACCTAAGTTCGCGATCAAAAAGCTTTTTAAATGCTTTACATCAGCCAAACCACCATTGCCTTTTAGAACTTCACGAAAACCCCGAAATTGAAAAGCATCAGTAAAGAAGTTTTCACCATTTAAGATGCTCAGCATCTCAGCAGGAGTCGCTCGCCCCAACATAGCCGTCATGATGGCTCCAGCACTCGAACCAGACAGTACTTTTGGCATCAGATCTTGTTCAAGCAAAGCCTTACATACACCTGTATGAAATAACCCCAAGGTTGCACCACCTGAAAACATCAGTGCAGGTTGTCCAAAGGCTTTTTGGCAATGTTGAAAAAATTCAATTTTTTGTTGTTTATCTAGACATTGGCAATCCGTAGATGCCACAAATGCTAAACCTAGGCTGACTTCATCAATATAGTCTTCAATAATTTTTTTGGTGCCCACATAAGTTGCTGTGAACAGCATAGGATGAGCAATATTGGCAATATCATAGCTTAAACCTTCACGCAGAAGGTACATTAGATCAGTCGTTCGTTTTTGTTGGCGATAGCGTTTCAACAATCCTAAGCGATGGGTAATCACTTCTGCATCAAAATAAGGTGAACAGTTATCATACTTCCACTCTTGCGCCCCTGATTCCTCATCAATCTTCAGCGCAATATTTTTCCACTCAGTATAATTTTCCGCCTGTGCTAACTGCTGCTTTAGTTTTTTAATGCGATAGGCTTGGTGCGGGTTGATTTCCCGTGTGAAATCTTTAAACAACATATTTGTCCTCACCCACTTTTTTTATTTTCCTAAAACATCATTAACATTGCCAGAGTTAGTCTAACGACTATGTGTAAATTATGGGAGTATTACAATTGCCATTTCAAGCCTAAAATTGGCAAATTAGTACCATTTTAAGGGTTTGATGTGCCTAAATCGGGTGTTAATATCAATTCCAAGTGTAATTATAAACTGATTGATCATGGCAACTCTTGACCTACCCAACAATATCTTAGAAACACTATCGACTGTACTCCAACAGCTACAGCAAAGCCTTCCTGAGGTTAAACAAGCACCTGATTTCTCGGCGATTGCATTTAAATGGCAAAATGGTGAATTAAAAGCCATTCATCAACTCAAGCGTGTCGAATTGAATGACTTAAAAGGGATTGAGCGCCAAAAAGAGAAAGTTTTACAAAATACTGAACAATTTCTCAATGGTTTACCTGCCAATGATGTCCTGCTCACAGGCTCTCGTGGTACAGGAAAATCCTCTATTGTGCGGGCTCTATTAACGGAATATGCAGAGCAAGGGTTAAGACTGATTGAAATTGAACGTGATGATTTATCTGAACTACCTGAGATTCAAAAGCTCATCGCAGAACGTCCTGAAAAATTTATTGTATATTGCGATGACTTAGCTTTTAACGCAGAAGATGAAAACTATCGCAGTTTAAAAAGTGTGCTGGATGGATCTTTGCAGTCTGGTTCTAGTAATTTTATTATTTATGCCACCAGTAACCGTCGTCATTTATTGCCCGAGTTTATGCATGAAAATACACCTGTAACTCGTGTCGATGTACCACAATATAACGAACTACATCCACAAGAAGCGATTGAAGAAAAAATTTCACTCTCTGATCGTTTTGGATTGTGGCTGTCTTTTTATCCAATGGATCAAAACTTGTATTTAGAAATCGTACAGCATTACTTATCAAAAGCTCAGATCAGCATGGATGACATAGTACGTGCTGAGGCATTGCGTTGGTGTCAGACACGTGGTCAGCGCTCTGGACGTGCAGCGTATCAGTTCTCTAAACATTGGATTGGTTCACAGCAACTCAAACAAATTTAATATTTTTGTTTAAATCAACAACACCCCAAAAATCTATATAACATTTGGGGTGCTGTAATCTAGTTACTAGAAAAAACTAAGTTTAATTTCAGTTTATTGATACTTGTCTAAGTTCGTTTCAGGTCCATCTTTCACAACTGCTTGCGCTTTTGCATAACTTTCCATTAAACACTTATATTCTGGGCAGATATGTTCAGAAATAATTTCAGCAAAACGAGAACCTTCTGGACGGTTCCAAGTGCGCATTAACTCAGCCACAATGGCGAAAGTATCAGTTGGAATCGCACCAGCTTGGGTAACACGAGCAATTGATGTATCCATCGCCATCTTATTCCAATTACCAGAAGCATCTACAACACAATACACATTATAGCCTTCCTTACGTGCACTTACGGCTGGGAATGTCATACATACACTGGTCAGGGTTCCCGCAATAATCAAAGTTTTTCTGCCTGTTTTCTTAATTTCATCAACAAAGCGTGGATTATCCCATGTATTAATTTGTCCAGTACGAGGAACATAAACCGCATGGGGTGCAAAATGGTGGATTTCAGGGATTAAAGGCCCATTTGGCCCGTCTGGCACAGAGGCAGTAGTAATCACTGGGATATTTAACAATGTTGCTGCTTTTGCAATTGCAATGACATAATTTCGTAAATCAGGTACAGGCAAATCCCGTACTGTATTAAAAAGTCCACTTTGATGATCTATCAATAAAATAACTGAATCATCTGGATCTAACATTCCATTAGTTGCTGTCATGATAAACACCTCTAAGATTTTCTTCTAATTGTGTAGCCCCCATTGTTGCAATGGAAGTTCCTAAGACAGATGGAC
>NZ_BKFU01000113.1:0-4929 GCF_008980265.1 Acinetobacter sp. TUM15064
TAGTATGATACTTTAATAAATACAATATAATTTTGGAACCAATAAAAACAAATACTTATGCACAACAAAGGATGAAACTTTATTACTCTCATATAGGTGTTTATTCTTCCTATACTCGACCGGATGTTGTGGCGACCTGCAAAAGACCGACACCGAAGATCAGCCGCCGCAGCTCCATCAGCTTGCCAAGCGAGAATTCCAGCCCCAGCATGAACAGCAACAAGATCACGCCCAATTCACCGATAGCGCCAAGGGTTGCTTCACCATCAATAAGCTCGAGACCGTGCGGGCCCAAAGCCATGCCTGCAAGCAAAAACCCAACGATCGAAGGAACACCTAAACGGGAGCATATGGCAACGGCAATGAATGCGCCCGAAATCAGGGTCGCACCCGCAATCAGGAATTCGGCGGTTCCATGCATCGACTTCAGCCCCTTCGCCCGGATACTGTCGTTCCAATCCACGCCGGCGGATCAGAGGCTGGAAAGGACTCGATGGCAGCCTCCAGAACTGGATCGAGAAACTCAGCCTCCGATTTCTGCGGCGTTCCCGTGTTTTCGGATGCGCCGTATCCTTTTGGGAGGTGATGCTCCGACATCGTCGGTTGCCCCATCTGAACCCACCCTTCCTTGGAAGTATCGACCCCGCGATAAAGCTGATGACTGCTTGTGCCCGCCCAAGGGTTTGGTCCGATGCGCCGCGGACGATCTTCACGCACGATATAGCGCCAATCGTTCTTGAGGGCATAGTCGACAGCGCTGTCGCGATCTGGAAATGTCATCCTGATAGGCCGGTAAGGATCCTGAGACGTCGTCCATCCCATCAAGGGCTCAAGGTTCTGCGGGCGTGACGGTTCGAACTCCAGAACCCAGTGTCGGGATCGTGGCGCGGACGTGGCGGCCGCGCGCGCGGGTCGGTAAATGATGGCGGTTGGCACATCATGAGAACGAAGGTTGGTTCCGGGAATTGTTGGTGCGAATGGCGGGCGGTTATGTCCTTGCATCATCTTTCGAATCTCCTTTCTTCTGTTTATTGTTGGCTGCATTTGCGTCTGGCTTGGACTTTGAGTGCTCGATGTCGTCCAGCCGCTCGATCTTGCGTGAGTTCGCCATGATCGTTTCTACAGCCGACCGAAGCGCTTCAGGGTCGTTGTCGCTGCTGATGTCCGAACGCATCGCAATCGTGACTTCAGCTACGGCATGCATCACCTGTTCTGCGTCATTGCCGTTCAACTGGCCATCCTCAAGTCCATCAACAAGCAGATCAAGAACGCGTCGGAACGCTTCGACAACTGGCGCGCTGCCGACAACGGCAAGCTTGTGGCTGATGACCCTGAGTTCATCAATGAGCGCAAAATCATGACGTTCACGCTCCACGATTTCAGCAACCTTTTCGATGACGCGCATATATGTGTCATGCTTTTGTTGAAAAAGAAGAACTTGCCCTTCTTTTCTTAACTCAAGCTCAGTCTGGCGATTGAGGAGCACAGCTGTCAGATAGATAGTGGCAGCTGCACCCAGGAACACTAGGATCATCTCTTGGGCAAAAGGAACGTTTTCACCAACAAAGTATAAGCCGCGGTAGGCTGCGTAACCTACGCCCACTAAAACAATGGAAATTACCAGGTAGGCGACGTCCCTGCCGCGAAAGCTCGTCTTTACCGGTGGCTTCATGGGTTGGCCTTTCTTAATCATGGCTGTCGTTGCCTAGCGAACGGGTGTCAGGGGCAGGTTCGGTCTCCTTTTCGGGCCGCAAGAGAATAGGGGTTGGTCCAGAGCCAAATACATTGAACCCATCCCGCAGACAGCGCTCGAAAATCGTTTCATCCCAGTTCGAGAAATCTCTTTCCACTTCATATGTATATTTTGGCCGTGTCATTGGGCACCAGCCGGAGCTTCGATCCGAAAGGCAGGGGCTTTTCCATCCTTGTCCTGGCCGGCATAAAGCGTCAGATGCGGATAAGGGATTTCGATGCCAAGTTCGTCGAAGCGCTGTTTTATCCTGTGCAGATATTCGCGCCGGATTGACCATTGCTCACCTGGCAAGACCTTGAGGCGAAGACGCAGGATAACCGAAGAGTCACCCAACGTTTCGACCCCAAAGACCTCTGGCTCGGCTAATATTCTCGTTGACCAGGTTGTTTCCGAAGCTAGCTCACGGGCGACACTCTCCATAACGTTCAATGCCTCCTGAAGGTTTTCGCGATAGGCGACACCGACATCGATTACGGCCATCGAATAGTCCGTTGTCTTATTTGTCAGATTGGTGATGGCTCCGTTGGGCACATAGACCACGTCACCATTGAGTTGACGCAGGCGCACATAGCGCAACGTCATCTCTTCGACTTGGCCTGCCACACCGCCAATATCCACGATATCCCCGATGCGGAGTTGCCCTTCCAGCAACAAGACCAAACCCGAAAAATAGTCTTTTATCAGGCTCTGCGCAGCAAACCCCACTGCGATGCCGCTTACCCCCGCAGTCGTCAGGATCGGTGCCACAGAAATGCCAAGGATTGAGAGGGAAATGGTCACGGCCAAGGCCCACACGACCAGCCGACTGACGAAACGGATCAGACGAAAAGATGTTTCAATGCGTTTGACCTCATCTGCAGATCTCTTGGAAGTACGGGTTCTTTTGCTGATGCGTGTGATGGCCCGCGAAAGCACTGCGGACACGAGCCACGCCACGGTCATGACGAGCACAATCTGTGCAACTGTTTGGGAAACGGAAATAAGGCCGGATAGGAGCTCTGCCTGTGTGACCTGCAAATTCAAAAAATTCATTTATATGCACTCCCTATTATTCTGCAACGAAAGGTCGGCTGGCGCAGCGCTGCTTCTCTTTTTTTAAAGGCAGCCAGGTCCTGTGACGTGCCTGGCCGCCGTTCTCGCGTTTTAAGTGGCTGTAGTTTCGGCCCCAGCGTGTCGTCCGAAGCGCTGACTTTCCGAAGCTTCAATGCCAACAGGATCATGGTTACACCGAAGATTGCGGCATAGACGCCCAACAACCAACCGAGGGCCATAATACTGCCTGCGGGTGTCGTGAACAAGACCCATGTGACGGCAGCGCCAAGCAAGATGGAAATGACACCGCTGAGGACGAGCAACCATTCCCCCTCGATTTCCTTACGGAGCCGAAAGGCCGCGACGATCTCCATCACGCCGGATGTGATCGACCAGAATGCAACCATCGTCCAGAGAAACACGGTTAACACGAGTGTCGCGACGAACGGGCTGACCAGGACGATAAGCCCGGTTGCGATGCCAAGGAGGCCGCTGAAGATCAACCAGCCCCAGCTTTCACCCTGACGCATGTTTTTATAGCCCGACCAAAGCCCCAGTACGCCATCCGCAAAGGAGTAGGCACCAAACACAATGGTCAGTGTTAGGACCGCTTCAGCGGGCATCAGCCATGCCAGGGCGGCAAGAATGACGGCAACGATGCCGCGCCACAGGAAAGCCTTCCAGTCGGCTTGGGAAACAAGTCTTGGAAAACCACACTCTGCGTTGTGATATGGTAGCTCATGAGAAGACCTGTTTGATGTGCAACTGTTTGTTTTGCAACAATATTTTAGCACACAATAGGCCTTCTCATCCTTTGTGTGGTGAATAATTCAGGTTAGGAGTATGAGGGAGCAGAATCACCCGTTTTTCGGACCAAGTTTCCATGCCAAAATGGCAAACACTCCCTCCGGCCAATTTGACGGTGCCAAAAAGATTCGATTTGTCCCCAGGCGCATGGCTGCGGGAGACGCGCCGTGGCTTCTTGGCCGATGCTTTATCTTTCGAAATAGGCATGCTGGGGGTTCCACGTATCACTCGATGGTGCCTCAAGGGAATCATCCAACTGAGTTGTCGCGGCACTGTTGCAAATAGAGATTTGAGTCGATGATGTTCCCTTTAAAAAGTACTTAGAGACCGAAAACCCTGTTGATTAGACACACTTCACCCTGAGGCTGACCATAATAAAATGACGATGCTTGTCCTTTACGTAGTGCACGCATGACTTCAATACCTTTAATTGTGGCATAAGCCGTCTTCATAGATTTGAATCCTAATGTGGCCCTGATGATCCGCTTTAGCTTGCCATGATCACATTCAATCACGTTATTTTTATACTTAATCTGCCTGTGCTCAAGGTCTGGTGGACATTTACCTTCCCGTTTTAACCGTGATAAAGCACGTCCATATGTGGGTGCTTTATCCGTGTTGATCACTTGTGGAATTTGCCACTTCTTCACATTATTTAAAATTTTTCCAAGAAAACAATATGCTGATTTGGTATTACGTCTAGAAGAAAGATAAAAATCAATGGTATCGCCACGTTGATCGACTGCACGATACAGATAAGACCATCGTCCATTCACTTTTACATAGGTTTCATCAATATGCCACGAGCTCAGATCTGTAGGATTACGCCAATACCAGCGTAAACGTTTTTCTATTTCAGGAGCATAACGTTGAACCCAACGGTAAATAGTCGTGTGATCAACATTCACACCCCGTTCGGCCAGCATTTCCTGCAGTTCACGATAGCTAATGCCATATTTACAATACCAGCGCACAGCCCAAAGAATGATTTCGCCCTGAAAATGCCGACCATGGAAAGGATTCATATGCTGCACCTTTAGCTAAAACAGTCTTCAGCTTACCATTCGTGGTTATTTGCAACAGTGCCGATTTTTTGAAAAAAGCATAGGTCTAGATAATCAAGCTAGATTTTTTAAAACCCCACATTGGTCAATTGTACATAAACCATCACAAGTACCTCTTAAATCAGATAGTTGTTCAATAAGCTTTTGTTGCTTGATTATATTTTCTCTGATAGCACTGACATGTAAGTCAATTAATTCATTCACATCTGAACAATTTTTCTTGGGATTATCTTTATAGGTGAGTAATTGACGAATTTCATTCAAACTCATATT
>NZ_BKFU01000114.1:0-4845 GCF_008980265.1 Acinetobacter sp. TUM15064
AACATTACAGAAAAAATAAATAAAATTACCATCTATTTAATTTAAATAATAATTGTTATCATTTACAACACTGTTTACTAAAGCACCAACTGTCTTCCATGAATAGCACCACTCAAATTGATGCCTTGGTTCATTCGGAAAAAGTTCGTCCGAAACCAACCAAAAAGAAAAAAGTCGATACCCCCGTTAGCTACCGCCTTATGGTGTTGTACCGATTTGCTCTTGCCTTACTTGGAGGCTATCTCCTTGCAGCACTTTCTGCATTAGCCATTGCTAAAATCTTTATAGCCAATCCTGTGAATGCGGCTATGAGCACTACACTCATTGCATTTTGTCTTAACTGTGCTGCCTTTATTTGGGTCTTTATGGTTCAAAAAACCTTAAAAGCAACGCTCGGTATTGCTGTGCCATGTATTGCACTGTATGCCCTACTCAAATTTTTAGGATAGTTTTTCAATGCGTGTTGATCAAAAAGCGGAAGGACCGCGCCAATCCATGTCATGGTTGCATACATGGGCCAGTCTCATTTTAGGGTGGCTGCTGTATGCAATTTTTGTGACTGGAACACTCAGTTTTTTCCAAAATGAAATTTCTACTTGGATGAAACCCGAAACCCATCAATCTATCCCTGCGCAGTCTCAAGTGCTACAAGTGCAGGTCGCGCTCAACTATTTACAAAAAAACCACCCTGATGCAGGCAGTTGGAACATTCAACTACCCAACTCACGGCAAACTACGACTGAAGTAACTATTCGTGCCGTTGGTGAAGACCCGAAAGCACGTCGTGGTGGGACACGGATCACCTTAGACAGTGCAACTGGTGAAGTGATTGAACCACGGGATACGCGTGGTGGTGGGTTCCTGTACCGTTTCCATTTTGAATTGTACGGTTTACCCCGCCTGTGGACGCGTTGGTTGGTCGGGATTGCCACCATGTTCATGTTGGTTGCAATTGTTAGCGGTATCATCACCCATAAAAAAATCTTTAAGGACTTCTTTACCTTTCGCTCAGGCAAAGGTCAGCGTTCATGGCTGGATGCACACAATGCAACCGCTGTTTTTGCATTGCCTTTTCATCTAATGATTACTTTTAGTGGCTTACTGCTACTCATGTTTATGTTCATGCCTTGGGGAATTAACCAAGCGTATGAAAACCGACAACAGTTCTTACGTGACCAACAGGCCAGCATGATTGAGCAGCCCCAAAAGGCCGAAGATCAGCAGCGCGAAGGTCGAGGTCAACGCGAAGGCGAAAGAGCGGATCGTGGAGAGCGCGGACAGCAACGTGGTGAACATGCTGAAGGTCGTGGTGGGGAACATCCACAACCTGTACTCCATCCTGCACCACTGACAGACCTAGCGCCGATTATGGTGACAGTACAACAGCAGTGGAAAGACAATCCAATTGCTTCGATTAACATTATTTCACCCAATACAGACCAAGCCAAAATTGAGTTCCGTGCCTTGCGTGCTGAAAGTGTCGCGCATCGCAATGTCTATGCAACACTCAACTACAATGGGGTCACGGGTCAAGATGAAACGGATAAAAATATACGGATAAAAAACCCATCTATTCCAAGTGGTATCTATAACGTGGTCACCGTCTTACACGAAGCTCGCGGCGTCGACTTAGCTCTTCGTTGGTTGCTATTCTGTTCGGGCATTTTAGGCACGCTCATGGTCGCTACAGGTCTGATTCTTTGGTGTGTAAAACGCGCGCCCCAACAGCAAAAACAAGGCTATAAATCGTTTGGCTTCCGACTGGTTGAAGTCCTGAATATTGCAGCCATTATTGGTTTACCTTTGGCCTGCGCAGCATATTTTTATGCCAACCGTTTCATTCCAGCAGATGTAGAAATGCGTCTAAACTGGGAGATCCGTAGCTTCTTTACAGTATGGTTACTCACACTAATTTATGCCATTTTCCGTACCCACCGCCAAGCATGGTTAGACTTACTGTTATTGGCAACACTCGCTTTCGCACTGTTACCAGTGGTCAACTTTATGACAGGTGGTCAGGCTTTGTGGAACAGCATTGCGCAGGGTCAGTGGATGATTGCATCGGTTGACCTAGCCATGTGGATAATGGCAGTGATCTTCTATTTCGCTTATGACAAAGTTAAAAAGCATCAAGGTTTGCCGAATAAAAAAGTGAAAGCACCTGTTCAGGAGGCCGAAGCATGATTTGGTTTCTAATGATATGGGCTCTAGCAACCCTAGGTTTTTTTGCTCTTGCCAGCAGTATATCTAAGCATCAAAAGCAAATCTTTAACAAAGAACTGACACTTCAGCAAACCCGCTTAGCAACCACTATAGGTTGGTTACTCCTCATTGTTTCTTTGTTCATTTGCTTAACGCAAGGACACTGGAGCACTGAAATCAGTTATTGGGTTGGCGTGATTAGCTTCGCGGCGTTGTTTGTTGGACTTTGCTTGAGTTATTTTGAGCAAAAAATTAGGAATATCGCTGTTTCAGTTTTACTCATATTTATATCCAGTCTAACTTTGCACCTAATCTAAGTCTAAAAGCCAATCTTCGGATTGGCTTTTTCACTTGAAAGCATTAGGCTATCCACAGTTTAAATCTTTGGTTATTTCTATGCCTAAATCTCCTAAAATTCCTGCTGAATTGGTCAACCTTGCAACAACAGGTAATAGTGACGCTCAATTTGAACTTGCTGAACTGTATATGCAAAGTGAAAATGAAGATGACATTACCCTTGCAGAAGAATGGGCACTCAAAGCAGCAGCATTAGGTCATGTAGAAGCCATGTATTGGCTGGGTGAAGGTTATGCTTTTTATGCCAAAGAACTTCGTGAAGAAGACCCAAGCGAAGCAGAAACCTACTTTGGACATGCACATCACTGGTTAAAACAAGCTGCTGAACTGAAACACCCTACTGCAATATTAGAGTTGGCTGGTTTTTACCGTCGGGGCGATGTGGTTGAAAAAGATGTCACTAAGTCAATTGAACTGGTACAACAAGCGGCGGAACTGGGTGAGGCTCAAGCCATGCGTGATTTGGCTTTCATTTATGAAAATGCACTAGGTATTGATGCGGATGAAGAAAAAGCCAAATACTGGCACGACAAGGCGGATGCCGCAGAGCAAGAATAAAAGCAAAAGCCCATCCTTTGATGGGCTTTTTACTACTTAAAACTTACGCACAAAAATAATATCTAAATCCTGCTTAGGCACAAAATTCTTTTCTGTCATTTGAAATTGTGTCGAACTGATCTTTTTCACCTGACCATTCCAACAAAATGAAACCAACTCATTGGGATCACGCTCAATCGTCAGTTTAAAATTTTGAATCGGTTTCGCCCAATTTGCGCCCGTTTTCAAGATATAACCCAACGCCTGATAAGGTGCATATTGTGATTTGGCTTTTTTCAAACCCGCTTTGAAGCTTTGATCCATACAATAAGTCTTTTCATCCTCTTCAGGATATAAAGAGACCGAACCACCGACCAATGGTGCATATTCATGCTGAATACGGGTCATGCTGTTCGCTTTAAAATTTTGTTTCCAACTATAAATAACCTGAGACTGCCAGCGAATGAGATCTTCATCTTGAATTTTTAATAGTTTTTGCACTCTTGGATTTTTACAAGTTTGAATTTTTTGCTGAATAGAAATACTTATATCGGCATTTTCACCTTTCCACGGCTGGATCAACTCTTGCTGCGTGAGACTGCAAGCCATAAGCTCATTCGTTACATCGGCTTGAAAGTCTCCATCATGAACATATTCTTGTTCATTACTCGGTAAAAAAGCCCGTACATGCACCTGAGGCTGTATACGCTGACCATTAACTTGAATTTTAAAACTATCAATTAAACCTGTGGCATCAGCATAATCATAGTCCATGTAATTTTGAACTTTCGGTATGGGAAATAAAATAGTCTCGTTTACCAAATGTTTACTTAAATTTTTAAACTCATAATCGACAATGATTCGCTTTTTACTGATAAATAAGTTTTCACTATACATTTGAATATCTTTATTTTTCAGATATTGCACACCGCCTGTTGCAACAAAACCCGTACTGTCATTCGCACTCACGTGCATAGACATAAATACGAATAACCCTATTATTTTTTTCATTTTAATCTTCTTTTTTAAGGTTTAATGTTCTGCATGAGTCTCAAAGTTTGCATTCTCGATCATGATCACCTGACGACAAATGCCTTCGGCTTTTCGTTGTTGTTCAAATACAGATGCTGGCATCGCCTCAAAACTGTCAAAGAAACAGATTTCTTGTTCATCTATAGAATAAACCAGTGAATGGTTTCCGACGCCTTCTAAAGTATCGTAATACACAATAATAAAGTTATTCTGTTCAAACGCCTGCTGAATGTGTTGATAATTGATTGCAGGCGAAATAGGTAACTTTAACTGTTCAGCTTCGGCATAACTCAGTTTTTCTTGTTCTTGAAGATCAGGGTCTTCATCGGTATAGAAATGCACATTGAAACCAAACTTTTTTAAGCCTACAGCCAAGCCTATCGTTGTGGTGCCAAACGTTGCATCATAAGCACAGACATCAATCAATTGTTCAATCTCTGCATCTATACCTAAATGTTGCAGCATCATCCATACTGCATAGATACCGCCATTGGCTTCAAGATTCATTAAGGATTCAGGGATATTCACGGTCATAACACAATTCAAAAAAGATGATTGTGTTGATAATAAACAAAACATCGTTGGAACTAAATAAAATTACAATCTAATTCCTTTTTTGGTTAACGCCGTTTGGAATATTTCATCATGATCATACGGAATCAATGATCTAAAAAGATTTTTTTCATTTTCATACAGTAAACCAGCGATTCGATCCAC
>NZ_BKFU01000115.1:0-4555 GCF_008980265.1 Acinetobacter sp. TUM15064
AGAGTTTTTGGTTTTTCTGACGAACTTGTTGGGACTTTAAATTCGATACCCGCTTTTTTAAACAGTTTCGGGTATTCCACCAAAGCCATAGTTGAATTTTTAGCAATACCTGTGATATCACCAACCATACTTTTAGCATCAACTAAAGACATTCCAGTATTGGTTAGACTGTTTGGATTTGCAATTAAACTAGTGCTCACCTTTTTAGCTCCTACAGCTAATTCGCGAGCAGTTAGGCTTGCAATGGCAAAATTAGTTGCAGAGTTCAATAAATGTTTTTTCTGCTCAGCATTCAGTGCCGAAAGTTTAGCTACAGTTGCTTCCTCATCTTTTTGTGAAGCTTCTAAAACAGTATCTGATAATGCAACAATCTGTTTTTGGATTGCTTCTTTTTCTTTCAAATCAGAAGTTGTTTTCAAACTTTTCTGTTTTGCTTTTAATTCATCTGAATCCTGCTTACTTGCAAGCAATGAAGCTAAAGCCGTACGACTCTGAATAAACATTGCATTTGTTGCTTTAGCCTGCGTGAAAAAACCATTGAGGTCCATATTTGAAGAAGATACGCCAGTTACAGATTCAGATAATGATGACGAAAGATTACTCAACGACCCAAAACCTGCATAGACACCTGATGCACTTATTGAAGCACTTGCTGCTAAAACAATCGCAATTTTTTTCATACCCTGTTACCCCTATTGTGAAGAATCGGCTTTTTGCACGATTTGATTTAAAATTTTTGGTAAAGCCTCAAACATCTGAATGTTATACATTTCATGACGATGCTGATAATCAATACCCTTCAATCCAATTTCTTGTTGCAAACCATAAGCCCCTATTTTCTCAGCCTTTTGGTTAAATCTACGCGCCCCACTAGCCATAACTAATGTGGCATCACAATTACTTTTGTCAGCATTACATCTAATACTGTCTTGTTTCACTTCGAGCTTAAGCACTGGCTGTAAACATTCATCTGTTGGAATATGAAAGTTAACTTTCATATCTTTTTTAAAACCTGCATTTTCAGTCATAGCAATCACTGAGTCTTTTAATAAAGTCTGTCCTTTAAAGCCTGAACCTGTCGCATAGAATGGTCGTTTCGATTGACTAGTAAAAGCGTGATAAATCAATGGACCAAAACCATAAAATGGAATTTCACCAATTTGCTCAGTATGCAGCCCTAAACATAAAACACGAGATTGCTTTGAATCTCCCACTGGGGCAGAACTATCAAGCAAAACAGTGTCTCCAGAACGCACAGGTAAACGATCACTGCTGCTAACTGGAAAATCTAATTGTGCATTAACTTTCGTGCCTTGACGCTCTAAAACGGTCGCTTCCCATGTTGGAATTAAAATATTACGTCCTGCTGCTTTATCTGAATGATAAACATGGACTTTCATTCCTGTACTTAAGCGCTCGCCAGCATCATCAATAACGATGTTCTGACCACTTGATCCAGAGACTTTTAAATCAGAACGAGTAAATTGAATCCCTTTTTGAAATTGTTGGCCTAATTTCAAAAGTGCATTTTTCAATACAACTTCTTTACGAGCCTCGAGAGAAAATCCCATTCCATCTGAAATCACATCTTTGATATCATCGGTCGCATGCGCGGAGTAAATTACCCGGCCAGAACGATCAATCATTTCAGCAAAGACTTCACTATGAAAAACCTGTTGCTGAGTTATTTTTCCAATTTGTTGCTGATAAGCAATTACAGGGATGACATTTATTCGAATGAAAAATTCAGGTAATTCACGTTGGTTAATGTCTTCACTTTGCGCTAATCCAGTTTGCTCACTAATACTTTGTGTCATCGCACTATAACGTCGATTGACTGGTGTTAAAGTAAATGAGGCTTGCTCACCCACTGCATCAGAAAAAATTTGTTCTATTAAGTCTTTCGATTCGCCTTGATAAGTCAGCACATCGACCACTAAAGCTTTGGGCTTATTCATAGCCTGTCGTGTATTGGTTGAAACTTTACTAAAGTGCTTACTACTGTTCTGCATCAAGACTGGTACAGCCACAGCATAATCACTGTCAGCATGCACAACACGAATCAAATCACCATCTGCTGAGCTGAGTTCAGCTTGTGCAGCAATTCCTTGCTTAAAGCCTTTATCTAAAACAAAATAGGATTTCCACTGATCAATCACTTGAGTTCCTGTTTCAGAAACTTTAAGTTTTGATTTTAATTCTTGAGTCACTTGCTGCGTTAGCATCAACAAAGTACTTTGAAATTTCTGCTTAATTGCTGTTTTGGTTACGCTAGAATCAATCTCTGTAGCAAGTACTTGAATTGGTTGTGACAAGGTCTTACTGTCACTATATATAACCTCTCCAGATAACACATTGGTGAGTTTTAGACTTAAGGTCACTGGAAGAAAAATTTCGGCAGTCGAATCCTTCTTCACAATGTATTCACTTGCGCGTAAAACTTCTAGTGATGCAATATAAGTGCGGTTTTTCGTTTTTTGTGAAATAGTATCGACTATCTGTTCATCAAAACCTTCCTTTAAACTTTGTACAAAAAGTTGCTCAACTTGTTTACGAATGCTTTCATTGTCAATCGCTTGACTGAAGTCACATACAATTGAAGACCGATTCGCTTCGTATTTGCTAGGATCATTACGACAAGGTTGCTCTAGCCCAAAAATTCCTTTCGATGGGTAAATTTGAATATTCGCATTTGCCCATGCCGAAACAAGCATCGGCATAGCTAAACATAAAGCTTTTAACTTTATTTGCATTGTGTACCACCAATACAAAGCGTAATCGTATTGCCAGCTTGTAAACGCTCAGCACTTGATAGAGTTGGATTTACTTTACGTAGTGCTTTAGCCAATTCTGCACTAACAGGTTTCTCACTCTTATAAGTCATGGTCATTTCGACCAATTTTCCATCCTGAGTGCGAATATCAATATTTTCTGCACCATCCATTTCATCTAAGGCAATGTATAAATCGTCCCCTAAACGAGAAGAAACATTGCCAGAAACACTTTTCACAAAAATGGTAATTTCTTTACCATACATAGTGCGATTTTTTGCATAACCCAGAATCTGTGGTCCTACTTGGCTAACGGCCAATTCGCCAAGTTTCTTAGCAACATTCGTACGACAAGAATCTGTAGTCGCACCTGTCGAAGATTCTGTACGAGTTTCACCACCCATCAAAGTTGAATCATCGACTGAATAAATTTTGAAGCTAACGGCACCATCACAGACAAATTGCCCAGTAGCACTCGAACGACCACGATCATAAATATAAGAGCTACCCGCCATAAACCAATCTGCTTTTTCTTTTCGTGCAGCGATTACGAGTTTATTCAACTCTGTATCACTCATCAGTTGCTGAATCGACATACTCCGACCATTCAAATACTGACTTCTAAAACGGTCAGAATCGAGCAACCGCAAATCATAACGTGAAGCAGAACTCGCAATTGAATTTAAGGTTTGATTATCACGCTCAGCTTTAGTACTTGGAGTCTGATATTCCACATATTTCACAAAGCTTTGGATATCATTTTGTCGTTCGGATTGACTGTATTTAGCTGATTCACTAGCGTTGTAGCTACTTGAAGAAGCTGATTTACCTGAATTATTATGGCTTGCTGAACGAGCGGAAACACCAACACCCGCCCCATAGTAATTATCATAAGCATAACCAGATGCAGCAGCTGAACGTCCTTTTGAAGAATAAGAATCTGAAGCACTGGCTTTGGCACTTTCGCTAGCTTTGTAACTCGCATCTTCATCATAGCTATAACTACGATCAGAAAAATATGATGTGAACTCTTTAACAGGTTTTGAGTTATCTTTTGGTACCCCAAAATATTCATCCATTACAATCATAATTGGACTCGTTCGGCTACTTTTCTTCGCCAGCCCTAAATCATTGAGAATTGAACGAAATTCTTGATCATCCACTTCTAGACTAACTTGGGTAACTAACTCATTGTTACTATTAGTACTACTCCCTCGATTCAACACATAACTGCTATCAATTTGTTTTACAATATCATCCAAATATTGATTCGCATCGTTCATAGCTTGAGGGCCATTAATACGTTTAATCAAAGTAATCACTGCATCCTTTTTTGCATTATTGAATGCTTGATTACGTGTACTATTTAGGTCTTTTTTAACGATAGGTGCACTACCTTCCCCATTCGCTTTAACGATTTCAGCAGTACTAACTTGAACAATACCCAAGCACAATAGTGTCAATATAGCCTTTTTCATAATTCCCCTCATCGTTAAAGCTTCAAGCTAGAACTATAATTTCTTTATTAGATTTAAAGTGATATTTCACATATACAAAAAACAAACAGATAATAAACAAAAAAGAACCTTAACTCCATTAAAAAATTCGACTTTTTTAATTATTACAAAAAAGCCAACGCATTTTTTTCTGCATCAAAAAACGGTAGGCTATGAGTAAATGACTTTAACTAATCGAAATTAACTTTTGAAAAATTTCAAATAAATTCAACTTTTTTGTGCTGATAGTGCAGGCATTTCTTTGTAAGAAAAAAATTTATCCCAATA
>NZ_BKFU01000116.1:0-4403 GCF_008980265.1 Acinetobacter sp. TUM15064
ATACTCCATCAATAACCGATAAGCATGATGTGTATGCTGATCTAATGGCAGTAAGCTTTCATCTTCTGAGAAACCTTGAGTACAAAAAGGATTTTTAATATCAATCAGATGATGACCGTATTTCAATGAAAACCCAGTATTTGATTGAAACACTGCATCCAAAACCTGGAGTGGAAAATTAGATATAGCATCCAGATAAATAGGTAAGCATTCTTTTTCTAAAATGCGCTGAGATTGATTAAAAAGATTAAAACCTAAAGTAAGGGTAGCGTTTTGATTTAAGTGCATATGTGCACTGGGATGCGTTTTAAAACTGAGTTGACACAACTCAAGTGGTAATAGTTTTAACTCTTGGGTGGTATTAAATTCGCACTGCACTCCTTTAAAACTGCGTGACTTAATCGTGGTATTCTTAGGAACAACATGTGCTTCTGTTAATTGTTTACACTTATTTAAATCTTCCAAACTAAGTATAGTACATGCAGGAAAAGGCTTTAAATATTGTGGAAACATCACCTCAAACAGCGATCGCGTAAAGACGTCATAACTGTCTACAAGTTTTTTATCAATTCTAGCTGCAATTAAAGAAAAAGACTGAATTAAGCGCTCAATATGCGGATCATCAATTTGTTCTTGGTTTAAAGACAACCGTTGAGCAATTTTAGGATATTTTTGTGCAAATTCGCGTGATTGCTGTCCAAATTCTTGTAATTGTTTTTCATAGTAAGGTAATAACTCTTCAATCACAAATCACCCAATTAAGATCGTGCAGAAATAACATATTGTTGTGTTGTTGGTTTGAGTAAGGCATCGAAAATAACAGGCTCATACAATGGATGAATATTTAAATAAGCTTGAATACTCAAACATAAAGCTCCCATATTCTGCCCATCAAATAACATTTCGACTTTAACCTGTTTTAGTCTTGGCTCATGTGCGGTAATAGAACATGCGATAGACTGACATATTTTATCTCGGTCTAAGGGGGTAGCCGTCGAAAGCCCAACAAAATCAATGATCCCAAACTGTAAAATGGATTTTTTTACTAAGGGAAAGGCATCAATAACTGAGCCGAAGTTTGCCATACGACTATTAAGTAATTCTTCTAAATCATACGCGACAGACTCGCGCAACTCTTGAAGAGACATCCCCTGCCGATCCTGCTCACTTGTAGGCAACAATCGGTCAAATAGTGTTTTTCTAAAACCATATGGATAAAGTTGATCTAGGTTCATATTGACTAGAATTTTCCTACATGAAAAATAAGGGCTAATATAAGTTAGCCCTTATTTTTGAAGCATATTTATGCAGCGTACGATGCGGTATTATTTGACAGTGACCATTTTTTGGTCACTGCACCTTTTTGCGTACCATTAATATCTTGCTGGTTATACGTCCATTCCACTGCGGCATATTTCAAACCGAAGCTCTCAATTGGTACACCTTCTTCACTCACTGTTGGTGTAACACTTGAAACCAACACATGCTTTAACTTGATTTGCAGATATTTAATACGTTTATCACCATTCGCTCGATAAAAATCAATCTGAACTTCGTCAAAGGTATATCCCGCTGAACATGCTTCCCATAGCTTTGGGCTGGTTGCATCTAAATCTTTCACAAAAATCATGTCAGAGTGTTCTACACGCTCAGCTGTATGGCCACCTACACTTGAGGATGTTGCGGACTTCGGCTGGCGAATGTTATGTGACCAAGAATTTACCTCCAACCAGCCTTTATGTTCAGCATCGCGTGATTCACCATCGACTTTGTACTTACCACGAAATTGTACGTATATATCTTTCATTTTTAATATTTTCCTATTTTAAAGTTATTATGTGTTGGCATTCAAAATTAATTTGAGGACTGAGGTAATTCAGTAACAAGTCGCAGTGATACTGACAACTCGTCCAACTGGAAATGTGGTCTTAAGAAAACCACAGATTTGTAGTGCCCTGGCTGTGCAGGATTCTCTACAACTTTGACAGAGGCTTCACGAAGTGGATATTGCGCTTTCGCTTCTTGTGAAGCGCCGTCATCAAGTAAGATATATTGGGCTAACCATTCATTTAAAAATGCTTCGACATTTCCAGCAGATGCGAAGCTACCGACTTTATCTCGCATCATGGCTTTTAAATAATGTGCAATACGTGACACTGCCATAATGTATTGAATTTGACTTGATAAAGCTGAGTTTGCGTTCGCAGAATCGCTATCATACTTTTTAGGTTTCTGCGTCGACTGTGCGCCAAAAAATGCTGCGTAATCTGTATTTTTGCAATGGACAAGCGGAATGAAGCCCAGATCACTGAGTTCTTTTTCGCGACGGTCTGTAATTGCAATCTCAGTTGGACATTTAAAGACAACCTCACCATCATTGGTCTTAAACGTGTGGACAGGTAAGCCCTCTACTAAACCGCCACCTTCTACACCACGAATCGCTGCACACCAACCATGCATATCAAAAGCATTGGTTAAACGGGTTGCAAATGCATAAGCAGCATTCATCCATAAATAGTCATGATGATTTTGTCCAGTCACTTCTTCGACAAAATTAAAGCCTTCGGTCGCAGTACCTTCTTTAGGGTGATATGGCAAACGGCCTAGTACTCGTGGCATGGTCAATGCCACATATCGCGCATCATCACTTTCACGGAATGAGCGCCATTGCACATATTCAGCCGTCTCGAAGATTTTTGAAACCTCTCGAGGGCGGTCTATATCTGTAAAAGATTCTAGGCCTAAAATGCTTGAATCTGCTGCAGAGATAAATGGTGCATGTGCTGCTGCTGCAACATGCGAAATTTGTTCAAGCAAATACATATCTGAAGGCGTGCGGTCAAACTCAAAATCACCAACTAATGTGGCATATGGCGCTCCACCAAATGAACCATACTCTTCTTCATATATTTTTTTGAACAGTGTGCTTTGATCAAAATCTGTTGCACCTTGAAAATCCTTAATTAGCTCTTTTTTTGTAGTATTCAACATCCGAATTTTAATAAGCGGATTAGATGGCGTTTCCTGACAAAAATAATATAAACCACGCCATGTCGATTCAATTTTTTGAAATTGTTCATCGTGCATGATTCTGCTGAGTTGAGTCGAAATGAGCGCATCAATTTCTGCAATACGTTTATCAATAGATAAGGTCATATTTTCTGAAACAGTAATTGTTCCAGCCATCACTTCTTTAGCTAATTCACCAATTAGACTTTTAGCACGATCATGTTCTTCTTCATTACGCGCTATACGACTTCTTTCAACGATTGAGTCTAATAACGTAAATTCTTCTGTAGTGTCTTGAGCTACTGCTGTAGATTGAAAATTATTCATTCTCTGCCTCCACACTCATTTTGCGCACTTGGTCAGTATTTTGTAAAACTTGATCTAACAAATCTTCTAAACGTTCATTGTTTGAAATTTTATTTCGTAAATCCGTCAAACGCTCACGTGCTTCTACCAACTTTCGTAATGGATCGACCTGTTGAACCACGTTTTCAGGACGAAAATCCTCCATAGATTTAAAAGTCAGATCGACTGACATTCGACCACCGTCATCAGTTAAAGTATTTTCAACTTGATAAGTTGCTCGAGGCAATAATGACTCCATAACTTCATCAATGTTTTCTAAATCAACATTAATGAATTTTTTATCTTTAAGCTTGGTTTTTTCTAGTTCAGAGGCTGCTGAAAAATCTCCCAAAACACCCACAACGAAAGGTAATTCCTTAATTTCTTTACCATCCCCCACTTCAACATCGTATGTTAATTGGACACGCGGTGGTCGAATGCGCTGTAGCTTTTTTTGTACACTTTCACGTTTAGCCATGTAAAAATCCTGTTCGTTATTCTTTCGATTTAAGTTTTAAAGTGCATTAAATGGGTTTGCGTTCGATTTATTTAAAGATTCAACTGATTGTATTTTTTCAACTTTTTTTGTTTTTACTTGCTGAGTAGTTACCTTTTTTGTTGTTTTTTTAGAACTAGTAACAGCAAGCTTGCGTGTTGTTTTTTTGGAGGTCTTCAGCACAACTGCTTTTGCGTCACTGGTGTCTGGTGCTGGTAGAGAATTTTGTATGCTCTGTGACAAGTTTTTAGCAGGCGGATAGGTTAAGTCTGCTGATAAATAACGCATTTCTTCTTGACGCATATAGTCTAATGCTGCATTTGCAATCGCAATACCCGCTAAAAACCGCGTATCTGTAAGTGAAGAGTGCTGTATATTTTGAGCATTTAATGTTTCAACCAATTGTAACGCTTTATAATTTTTCCCAAGCTCTTGATAGCGTTTTGCCGCCTGGACTGAGAGCTGATTTTTTAAGACATCATCTTTTTTATTTTTCTTATCACAAAGCTGCATATATAAATGCAGTAAATTCTGATCAGTTTCTCCACTGACC
>NZ_BKFU01000117.1:0-3776 GCF_008980265.1 Acinetobacter sp. TUM15064
AAAAATTGAATGATTTTTAAATAATTTATGGCACAGCTTTTGCTTTATTTATAACAAGCATGGCAATGGCGCCATAACAAAATTACCTGTTCTGATATTTAAGGCAACGACGCCTAAGGTTTCAAAGACCTTAGGCGTCTTTTTTTTTAAAAACAGGTCCAGATATTAAAAATGAGGACGATGACATGGCATATCTTGCTCCTGCAGAGTTTGCAAAAAAAGTGGTAGATGCGGGTGAATCCAAATTACATATGGCAACCCGTGATGTATTGATTCGTGCCTTTATGGCAGGTGCGATTTTGGCACTGGCAGCAGTATTTGCCATTACCATAGCCGTGCAAACAGGATCAGCACTAATTGGTGCGCTCCTGTTTCCAGTTGGTTTTTGTATGTTGTATTTATTGGGCTATGACCTGTTAACTGGGGTATTTGTACTTACGCCGCTGGCATGGCTAGATAAACGCCCAGGGGTGACATGGGGACGTATTCTAAAAAACTGGGGCTTGGTGTTTGTAGGGAACTTTACAGGCTGTTTAGTCGTTGCAGTGCTCATGGCAGCGGTTTATACCATGGGTTTTGCAGCGGATCCAAACCCTGTCGGCGTGAAAATTGCGCATATTGGCGAGGAGCGGACATTAGGTTATGCCGAATACGGATTCGCCGGCTGGATGACTATTTTTATCCGTGGCATGCTGTGTAACTGGATGGTGTCATTAGGTGTCATTGGCGCGATGATGTCTACTACGGTGAGTGGCAAATTCATTGCCATGTGGATGCCAATTATGCTGTTCTTTGCCATGGGCTTTGAGCACTCTGTCGTTAACATGTTCCTGTTCCCATTTGCCATGATGATGGGCGGTGACTTCTCGATTGCTGACTACTTCCTATGGAATGAACTGCCGGTTGCTTTAGGTAATCTGGTGGGTGGTTTGGCATTAACAGGTCTGGCACTTTATACAACCCATGTCCGTACTGGTGTTAAAAAAGAATTTTAATATTCACCATTTTATAAAGGGATCATATAGATCCCTTTTTGAGCTTTCAGCATGAAAAAAACATTAAAAGTCAGTATTGGGCAATATTCTACTGCCGGAATTAAACAACAGAACCAGGATTTCCATGGAGTATATCTGCCCGAAGGACATGTGCTGAAACAGAAAGGTATTGCCTGTGTTATAGCGGATGGAATCGGTAGCAGTAATGTCAGTCATCTTGCAGCAGAAACCGCCGTTGGCAGTTTTTTATCTGACTATTATTCTACTTCAGATGCCTGGAGTACACAGACTTCAGCAGAACGGGTGATCCGCGCGACCAATTCATGGCTTTATGCACAGACTCAACAAAGTCAAGGACGTTTTGATAAAGACCGAGGTTATGTCTGTACCTTATCTGCACTGATTTTAAAACAGCAACAAGCCCATGTTTTTCATGTTGGTGATAGTCGTATTTACCGCATTCGCGATCATGAAATTGAATTACTGACCCATGATCATCGTGTCTGGTTGTCTTCAAGAGAGCATTATCTTAGCCGAGCCTTAGGTGCCGACTATCGTATTGAAATTGATTATCGAAATATTGAGCTCAAAGAAAAAGATATTTTTTTACTGATGACGGATGGGGTCTATGAATTTGTCACAGATCAACAATTATTAGATTTAATTTTAGTAGATGCAGATTTAAATCAACTTGCCAAAGCATTCGTTGAAAAAGCTTTAGAACAGGGCAGTGATGATAACTTAAGTCTCCAGGTGATCCATGTAGAACAGCTGCCTGAACTGAATCAGTTTCATATTCCGCAGGATTATGTATTTCCACAACAGCTCAGTAAAGGTGAAGTGTTTGAAGGCTATGTGATTGATAAAATTTTGCACCAAAATCATCGCAGTTGCCTGTATTTGGCACACGATACTCAGCAGCAGCCCTTGGTTATAAAAACTTTGGGGGTAGATTTACAGCAAGATAAAAATGCCGTAGAGCAGTTTCAACTCGAAGATTGGGTATCGAAACGTCTGAAACATGACAACCTGATGCAGTGTTATCCACATAACACTGAGAAAAAATATTTATTCCAATGTTATGAATATTTACAGGGTGAAACCTTGGCTCAATGGCTGCATCGCCAAGAAAAGCCTTTAAATCTGGATGAGATTTTACCAATTTTGCAACAAACAGCCTTGGCTTTAAATGCAATGCACCGGCTGGAAATGCTACATCAGGAGATACGACCAAAAAACATCATGGTTATAAATGCAGAAAATGCCATGAAAATTAAACTGATTGATTATGGTTCAACGGCAGTAAGAGGCCTGGTCGAAATTAATCCTAAAAATGCGAATCGAGCACTCGGAACCTTGGCATTTATGGCACCGGAGTATTTTATTGATCATTCGCCATCTGTACATTCAGACCAATTTTCTTTGGCGGTAATGGCCTATTATTTATTCACCAAACAATTACCTTATGGGACAGATTTAGCTCGCTGTAACAGTTTAAAGCAGATGAAAAAAGTTCAATATCATTCCATCAGGAAATATCGGCCAGATTTACCTATATGGTTAGATAAAATTTTAGGCCAAGCGCTGAGTATTGAACCGATACATCGTTTTGAGGCCTTGTCTGAACTCATTCATAATCTAATGCATCCTTCCAAAGAATTATTAAACTCTAAACCACCAGCAATCATTGAACGAGATCCTTTACGTTTTTGGCAAATGAGTTGCGCCGTATTAGGGCTATTATTTTTACTGAGTATTGCATGGCCATTTATTTGAAAAGATAGGATCAAACCATGCTTAAAATTGAAGGTACATAGATAAGTTTTTATTCAAACAGCTTTGTTGCACAAAGATTTGAAATGCAAAGCGCCCCTAATTGAGCTAAATTTAAGGCGTAATTTGGGTACGTGGTCGACCTAATTCCGTAAATCTGTTGAGGACTGCTACACGTGCATGAATCTCATTGACTTGGCTATCAAAACGCCTTGCTCTGAGTTTATCTCCTAATAATTTAATGCAGTGCATCTTAGTTTCAACCAAACTTCACCGATGATAGCCTGATTTTTTCCATAGTGTCCTGCCTGAGAAGCACTGCTTCCAAGATTAACTGTTCGAAGTAATTCATTTCGATCTAGCGAGCTGCTCTTTGTATCTTTCCAAGGTTTCGCATTTTTTTCTAGGTGGAATCACCGCATGCGCTTGCCGATCTGCAATGACCTCACGGCATTGCTTGGTGTCATAAGCTCCATCGGTATAAACAGAGTCAATCTGCTCATCTTGTGGAATCTGATTAAGTAAATCACCAAGCACCTGTGAATCACTGACATTATTGGTTGTAAGCTGAATAGCGCGTATTTGTAGAGTTTTAGCATCTATGCCAATATGAAGTTTACGCCATTGGCGACGATATTCAGGTCCATATTTCTTGCGTTTCCATTCGCCCTCACCTAGAAACTTCATGCCTGTAGAGTCTATGAGTAGATGCAGCCCATCGCTACTTTTTTGGTAATTGATTGCAATATTAATATGCTTTTGTCTTCTACAAAGCGTGGTGTACGAATATCACTGATATTCGTAGCTGCTCATCCGCAAAGTTTAATCAGACTTTGCACAAAGCCAGTGACCATACGTAAAGACAGACGGAATAAGGATTTAATCATTAAGCAGCATTGGATGGCTGCGTCGGAGTAGGTTTGATTTCGCCCTTATTTTGCCTTTTGATGGAGCATACCATTGCGTAGCAGGATCAAACCAAATGGCAATATTTCCGCGATGAACGAG
>NZ_BKFU01000118.1:0-3468 GCF_008980265.1 Acinetobacter sp. TUM15064
AACAGGTATAGGAAAGCCATCGATAAAATGAATATTATCTAAACCGAAAAAAGATTTTAGTTGTGACATAATCTGTTGACTTACATGCCATAATTTTGCGCAATGTTTGCAAAAATTAGGATAGGAACCTAATTTTGGAAACCATTCAAACCAATTGTTTTTAAAGTAGAACCAGATATTTTTATCAGAATCTAAGCCAAGAAACTCTACCACAATTTGTATAGTAAGAATTTCAATATCACTTAAAGCGGGTGGAAATCCTCTACTTCTTAAAGGTTGAATGACAATCGCTGAGTAAAATTGCTCTATGATTAAAAATACAGAAATGATAAATTCGTAAATGGACATAACTTGCTTTGCTTTTCTTAGTCGAAAATTAAATTGGATTATGTCCTTTTTATTTCAAAGACTTAAAAAGTTGAGATTCGCGTAAAATATGTCATACAAATCTAATAATACATTAAGTCTACCAAGGGTTGTTTATGTGGAAATTATCGCTTTTAACTACTGTAATTTCATTGGTGGTAGCCTCTTGTGCATCTGATCCTTACTCAAAGCCTTCTGCTTTACGGTTTCAAAATAATAAGCAAGGTTATAATCAGGAGATCAATGTCAACAGAGATGCTAAATTATGCGCAGGGGATACAAGAGATGAACAGAGTTGCCCAATTCATTTCTATATTGACAGTATTGAATCAGGTAAATTCTATATCAATAATACGGCAAAGTATTATTTAAAACCAGAAGTTTATAATTTCAAAGTTAAAAATTGTAGCGGCGAAAAAAATTGTCAGAGTTGCGATGTCGACTTGCGGCCAGATCAATTAAAAGATCGTAACTTTATTCTTTCTGTAGATGCTGCTGGTGTACCTTTTATTTCAAATAATGGTCATCCTTTGGCTTGTAGACAACAGCCAGCAGCTCAAAAGCCTGTCGTTGCTCCTGTTGAGCATACTGAAACAATTGATTTGGCAGCCGATACATTATTTAAATTTGATGGTTCATCTTTAAATGATTTATTGCCTAAAGGCCGTCAGGAAGTTCAGGACGTAGCATCAAAAATTTCAACAGGTTTTGTTTCTGTCAGTAAGATCATATTGGTCGGTCATACGGATCGTCTAGGAAGCGAAACTTATAACCAAAAACTTGGTCAGAATCGTGCTGAAACTGTACGTAGTCTGCTTGTTCAAAATGGCGTATCCGCAAATATTATCTCGGTGGCAAGTGCAGGGAAGAATCAACCAGTCACGGACGGCTGTCCTACGGTTAAATCTCGTGAAGCACTAAAAGCATGTTTACAGCCCGATCGTCGCGTGACGGTACAAATTACGGGCATTACCAAGTAATTCAGCATTTAAAAGTTTCAACGAATATAGGCCACACAGAACATGACAAATTTTATTGTAGTAGAAAAAGATTCTTTAAATAAAGTATCTATCAACACGCAACATATCACTTTAACAGAAGCATCAATTGTCCATACCAAAATGCATCGTAATGATGTAGCAGAGTTTTTACGTGATGGCAATAACCTGATTTTAAAGTTAAATAATGGTGAAACTGTCCTTATCGAAAACTTCTTTGTCGTATATGACAAAGTTGATTCTGATCTGGTTTTTGAAGAAGATGGTTGTATCTTATACTGGTTTGATGGTGTTTCTGGTTTTAAGGGAATACCTGGGCTTGAGGTCTTATTACCTGCTAGTGCGGCAGGTGGGTCTTTACTGCCATGGATTATTGGTGGTGGTGCTGTTATTGGTGGCATCATTGCAGCCGCAGGAAGTGGCGGTGGAGGGGATAAAAACGCATGGCCAATCGCCGTTAAGGATGAAATTACAGGTGTTGAAGATACCCCAGTTAATGGCAATGTTTTAACTAATGATCGTGATCCTGATGGAAACGCAATCACAGTTACTCAATTTGTTGTGGAGGGTAAAAGCTATAATGCAGGCCAAACCGTTACAATTGATAAAATTGGCGAGCTAACGCTCAATGCCGATGGAACTTATCACTTTGTCCCTGCGACTAACTGGAATGGCACCGTTCCAACAGTTACTTATACAATTAGTGATGGCCAGGGTGGAACCGCTTCAGCGGAATTGGTAATCACAATTACACCTGATGCAAATCCTTCGATTAGCATAAAAGATGAAAATGGCGGCAGTGAAAATCCGAACAATACTACTGATACATTAATTGAACAGGGGCATGTTACTGTATATGAACAGGGTTTAACTGATACATCGGGTTCAAATAAAGAAACGGGTAGTATTACGATTGGGGCTGGTGATGGCGTAAAGTCTGTTACGGTTGGTGATACCAATATTTTGCTAACTGATCTGGAAAATGCCTCAACTACACCGATTATTATCAACACGCCTCATGGCAAGATCATCATTACTGACTATACGCCAAATGGTCAGGAATTTAATGGCGTATCTACGGGTGGCACCATTACTTATGAATATGAACTAGATCAACCTGTTACCAACGATGCATCACACACCGATAACTTTCTGGAAGAAGTCGGTATATCTGTGACAGATCAAAGTAATATTGTGAGCAGTGGCAGTCTAGTCATTAGCATTATTGATGATGCACCACTTGCCAAAAACGACATCGATAATGTGGCTGCTAATCAATTTACCCCTGAAACTGGAAATGTACTGACGGGTGTTGGTACGAGTAGTGGGGCTACAGGTGCAGACAAAATTAGTGCCGATGGAGTGAGCATCTCCACAGTGGTTAGTGATAATGTATCTGCTAACGTGGTAACAGATGATGGCACAACGCTGACGATCGAAGGGCAGTATGGTACTCTAATACTCAATAAGACCACAGGTGAATATAGTTACGAGCGTCATGAAGGTACGCCGGGCGGTGTAAATGAGGTATTTACTTATACATTGGTTGACGGTGATGGGGATAGCTCAACAGCTAGCTTGACATTAGTCATTGGCAATAGTGCGCCTCTTGTTACGCTTCCTTCGAGCGATGGAGAGAGTACCAAAGTCTATGAATCAGGTTTGAATAATGGTGGCTCTAAAGCATCTACTGATAAGGAAACAACAAGCGGTACAATTGCTTTTACCTCTCCAGATGGTTTGGCTTCTCAAGATGCAGTGAAGTTAGGTGGACATACCCTAACGACAGCAGATCAAACATTCTCGGATGGTTTAACTGCACGCTATGAATACAATTCGGCAACTGGTACAGGTATTATCCACTATAGCTACACACTTCCTGCGAATACGTCAGGTGATAATACCAATGCAACATTTGCAGTGGAAGTGACAGATATCGATGGCGATAAAACAGCTTCGGGTGATCTGGTTATTAATATTATAGATGACGCACCTGTTGCGAAGCCTGACACGAATAGCATTACAGAAGACAGCGTACCTAATCCAGTCAGTGGCAACGTACTGACAGGAGGCGTATCTAGTGGAGATACAGCTGATACCCAAG
>NZ_BKFU01000119.1:0-3393 GCF_008980265.1 Acinetobacter sp. TUM15064
ATTATGAGTGGTTGTGGATGTAGTAAAGAAACACCATGCGAAGATAAGAAATCTCAACAAGAAAATCATCCATCAATTGCAGAAGCAAACAATTCAAAGAATTGTGATAATACGCTTAGCTGTTGTGGTGAAGAGGAAGAAAAAAAATCTTCATCTCCTTGCTGTAACACTTCAAACAGTTGTGAAGATACCGCTCAATCCTGTTGTGGTTCTGATCCCAAAGAAAATTTAAGCACTGAAGACGTTTTAAAAGATTCGCACTACATGAGTGAATACTTAGTTCCCAAAATGGATTGTTCTGCGGAAGAACAGATGGTTCGTATGGCGCTATCTTCAATTGATGGTGTTCAAAAACTCATCTTTGATTTACCTAACCGGTCTTTAAAGGTTCTACATAATCAAAAAGATGAAAATATAACTACCAAACTTGAAGCTTTGGGTTTTGGTGCAAAGCTTGTGAAGACTGAAACTTATATAAGCAATCAACAAGCTAAGCAAACAAGTACCTATACCATTCCTAAAATGGATTGCTCTGCTGAAGAGCAAATGGTCCGTATGGCTCTTGCAGATATTGAAGCAGTTAAAGGTCTTACTTTTGATCTTCCCAATCGAAAACTGAAAGTCTTCCATAATGAAGGGAGTCAGCAAATTACGGCCAAACTTGAAGGACTGGGTTTTGGGGCGAAACTTGATGAAACACAGCTTTCTTCAGGCGATATACCTAATGAACCTGATCCTGTGAGACAAGCTAAAGTACTTAAACTGTTATTAGGCATTAATGCTCTACTTTTCTTTATAGAATTCATCAGCGGAATTATTGCTGCGTCTACAGGATTGATTGCTGATTCTCTAGATATGTTTGCCGATGCAGCCGTTTATGGTATTGCGCTATATGCCGTCGGAAAAGCTGCGAAATATCAAGTGAAAGCAGCCCATTTCGCAGGTTGGATTCAGTTATTACTTGCTGTCATCGTGATTATTGATGTCATTAGACGATTCATGTTTGGAAGCGAGCCAGAATCAACGCTCATGATTGTTATTGGCCTGCTCGCACTTATAGCTAACGTGACATGCTTATATCTTATTTCTGGTCATCGAGAAGATGGCGCACATATGAAAGCCAGTTGGATTTTCTCGGCGAATGACGTTGTCGTAAATATGGGCGTTATATTTGCCGGTGTACTCGTGGCGTGGACCGGATCAGCTTACCCAGACTTAATCATTGGCATACTGGTTTCTTTATTCGTACTCAATGGTGCACGAAAAATTTTGGCATTGAAATGAGAGTACTAAAAATGAATCTATTTGAAGTTAAACAAAATCAGATTGTCAAAATCATCGATCTAAAAAAAGGTAATCAATACAGTCATACCACTGATCCCGTATTGGAACGACTCCAACTACTAGGTTTTAGAGTGGGTGAGTCTCTACAAGTACTCGCTAAAGGTCTTTTTGGTGGAGACCCTGTATTAGTTCAAATTGAAACTTCAAGATTTGCTTTAAGAAAGAACGAAGCTGAACGCATTTTTGTAGAGATCATCAATGAACACTAAAAATATTGCACTTATTGGTAATCCCAATTGCGGTAAAACTTCACTTTTTAACACCCTTACAGGTACTCGTCAAAAAGTTGCCAACTATGCTGGGGTTACTGTTGAAAGAAAGGAAGGTTCTTTTAAATTACCTTCTGGTGATACAGTACGAGTATTAGACTTACCCGGAACTTATAGTTTAAAACCTAGCAGTTTAGATGAAGAAGTCACTAGAGCAGTTTGTTTTGGTGAGCTAAAAGGTGAAGTTTTACCTGACATATTTGTATGCGTTGTAGATGCCACAAATCTCAGCTTACATTTGAGCTTAGTTCTTGAAGTTCGTGCTCTAAACAGGCCTATGCTTCTTGTATTAAACATGATGGATGAGGTCAAGAAGCGTGGTATATCCATTGATAAGGATAAGCTCTCTCAATCGTTAGGTATCCCTGTAGTTGAATCTGTCGCTGTCAAAACTAAAGGGATTCAAGATTTAATTAATCAGTTAGATCAAAAAAATCTTTTTGTTGCCCCTTATCATTCTGAATTAGATCACTTTGAACAGATCAAGCAAATCACCAAACAAGTCATTTTAAATAATGACAGTGGTGACAAAAGAACTGCGTTTCTAGATAAGATTTTTCTACATCCTGTACTGGGTTTGGTAATCTTAGCTTTAACCATGTTTGTGATGTTCCAAGCGGTATTTATATGGGCCACACCATTTATTGAATTCATTGAAAATTTTGTGGTCTGGCTTAGTGATTCTATTGGCCCCCTCATTCAGCATCCATTATTAAGAAGCTTAGTCGTTGATGGCGTAATTGCTGGTGCAGGTAGCGTACTTGCATATATGCCCCAAATTCTGATTTTATTCTTCTTCATTTTAATGCTCGAAGAATCAGGCTACTTGCCACGGGCAGCATTTCTGTTAGATAAATTAATGTCTAAAGCAGGCCTTAGTGGGCGTTCATTTATTCCTTTGCTATCTAGCTTTGCCTGCGCTATTCCCGGAATTATGGCAACCAGAAGCATTAGCTCTGAACGGGATCGATTAGCGACAATTATGATTGCACCCTTGATGACCTGTTCAGCAAGATTGCCAGTATATGCTTTATTAATCGCTGCCTTTATTCCAAACCAATTGATCTATGGCTGGTTAAGTCTGCAAGGATTGGTCCTTTTTGGTCTTTATATGTCGGGAATAGTATCTGCGTTATTAGTTTCACTCTTTCTGAAATTAGTTCGTAAAGATAAAACTGAAAGTATTTTTATTTTTGAACTTCCTACCTATCGAATTCCAGATATTAGAAACATTGCATTAGGTTTGTATGATAGAGCGAGCATTTTCTTAAAACGAGTTGGTGGCATTATCGTGGCACTGTCTATCCTGTTATGGGTACTTGTTACTTTCCCTCAACCACCAGATAATGCAAGCATGCCGGCCATTAACTATAGTTTAGCTGGTCAGTTAGGACATTTAATTCATCCTATATTTGCGCCTATTGGGTTTACATGGGAAATATGTATTGCACTCATTCCTGCTATGGCAGCAAGGGAAGTTGTAATTGCTGCTCTTGGGGTGATTTATGCGATGTCAGGTGATGAAGATACAGTAACTCAAAGTCTGTTAAGTCAAATTTCAGGCCCGGATGGATGGGGGTTAGCCACAGGTTTATCATTATTGGTATGGTTTATTTTTGCTCCCCATTGTCTTGCTACGTTAGCAACAATTAGACGAGAAACTGGCAGCTGGAAACAGCCCATCATTATGGCAACTTATTTGTTTGCATTAGCCTACATCTTTTCATTCATCACATATCAAGTTGCGAGTAAGTTTTAATTAGCAAATGAATAAAAGAGG
>NZ_BKFU01000120.1:0-3081 GCF_008980265.1 Acinetobacter sp. TUM15064
AAACCATATTTGATAAAAATATTCATCATGACACTCTAATTATCTATTTCCTCGCATAAAAATGGGCTTCTATTCATTTTTTTTACAATATCACCATTTCAGAACGCTTAATTTGCCATATAGCCTTGCAACCACGTTGCAATAAACCACCATAAACTGATCGCAGACATACCACAGAGTAAGTTCGCTAAAACCTTCTGCATATTGCTAAGCTGAGACAGATAAATTTTTCGGTTAACCACATAGGCGACTACACCGAGTGCCCCGCCGATTGCCCCCCCAATGATCACTAAAAATAAAGGCCAACCTGCCATGAGATGCGCAACTGTACTCAGTTTCGGTTTCTCATTTTCAATCAACGCCATTTCTTTATTTTCCATCATCCCCCCTATATCTTTTCATCATGCTCGCACAATGTATCAAAGCATATTCATTAAAATTAACTTAGCAAAAACCACGCTAAGGCTACTAAAAACTAAGATCGTCGATATCCTGAATTTGGCTCAAATACATCGGAGCAATATTCACCTTGCTCCATATTTCTTTAAATTTAGGGTCGCTATCAAGGTCTTTATTGAGGTTTTCTCTGACGAGCTTCTTCGCGGTAAGAAAATTAACACTGGTTTCACTGTTCACATAGGGGCCGAAATTATCTGAACTGTCATAACCAATCAGGCGCATATCACGCCCCTCTAAACGAAACTGGTAGGCCCAATATCCATAACGACCATGTGCATAATGCAGTTTTAACAAGCCTTTTTCGATAGAGGGCACCAACTCAGGGGCAAAGTACACACCACCATCTTCATTTTCCGAGGAAAATAGAGACAAATTCTGAACGACTTTTTGGTAGTGCCCTTTCACATTCAACAGCACAACCACACCACGGCGGTTGCGGTCTAGTTTTCCTCGGTATTCATCGGTGATCCATTGTTTCGGATCCGTAGCTTTGACGATTAAAACCACATCTTGTAAGCCATCCTTGTTTAAGTCTCCCTGAATAGCTTCAAATAAGGTATAGCTCGCAGGAATATAGGCCTTATAACGAATGCTGTCTTTTTTTAGCTGTTTTTCTGCTGTACTCAAAGTGGTATCTGCATAAACCAATGAAGACGAACTCATCAATGCAATCACACCAAGCAAAACCATCTTGAAAGACTTAGGCATAAATATCCTTAAAATTATGAGCAAGCATCTGATATTACTTTTTATCCATCAGCATTATAAGCTTGAATAGAACGTGCAGACTGTTGATATTCTATGATCAGCATGAACAAACAATTTAATAGATATGTTTCCATTAATTTGCGACTTAAAGCTAAAGCTGAGGGTATAAGGTTTATCTGAATTTCAAATACCGCCTAAAACAAAAAAAGCTTTGCGACTTGCAAAGCTTTTTGATGCTTCTCACCCGAAACAGCACTTGTCACAACCTTCAACTTTTTCTCTGGGCCAGTTCATTCTTGCCCGTTTATAAGCCAGCTCATAATTGGCAAAATAACCAATCAGAATTTGATCCTCCGAGCTAGGTAAGTCTTCGCAACCTAAGGATGCATTATGAATATGATGGATACCTTTTTCACTAGGCTGTTCATTTACAATAAATTTTATCATTTACAGCTCCCCGAATAATTCTTATAAAGTTCAACTACAAACAAAACCATACAAAAAGTATGTATTTATAAAATTAAACGGATGGCGTATGAAAATCAATCATTATTTTAAAGGCGAAACTGAGCTCTAAGTCATATCAAGTTAAAAGGATTAACGTCCACATAACCGAAAATTAGCCACTCTATTTTTAAAATTTAGAGACCCAGCAACGCTATAAGAAAACGCCCGAGACTATAAGGGTGTGCTGATACTTTGTTGTTTTTTGCGTTTAAACCAACGTACGGCCCAGATTGCCAAAATAATGCCTACAATCACCACTAAAACAGGAACCAGTAATGACAGCACGGACAGTAAAACGGCACCCACTCATTCCACGGTAGACACCAGTGGGTTGGCTACCCCGCCTGTCGTCGCGGTTGAAACCCCTCGAACAGCAACGGTACTCATTTGCACGGCGCCTGCTGTCCCGCCACCAACAATAATTGCGGCAGCCCAACTGGCAAACTGTGACATTTCTCCGCTACTGACTGCCATCGTGGTGAGTGTTCCTGCGACCATTGCGGCTGGTGTTGCAATGGTGTCTAAAGCGTTGTCGACCCATGGGATGTAATAGGCTGCGATTTCACAGACGGTTGCAATGGCTAAGGCGATGCATACCGATGGCATCGTTAACCATTCAAAACCTTGCATGGGCTCGAACCATCCCATAATAGATGCAAGGCTCATGACCAAGAGTGGGACAAAGACACGAAAGCCACAGGCCGCACTTAAGCCAATGCCGATACAAAGTCCTAATATGGTTTCCATGTGCTTTTCCTGTATGGCTTAAGTTGGGAGGTTTTTATCTTTTTTATAACTTAGCAAAAAGCCCTATCGGGTGATAGGGCTTTTCTTTAAAACAGTGGGTAACTGTTAAATCTTTGGCTTAGGCATTCTTATTGTTAAATTGATTGCCTTGGCATTTGGTACACGGGGGTAAACGATCTGTACCAATTTCTAAGTAGACGCGGTGTCCGCACTGAACACAAAAATAGAAGCCTGTTCCAGGTTTTTCGCCAGCAGTAACCATTTTTGTTCTCCATATGTTTAGAAAATGGTCTTACTAGTATATGCCTTTTATGATGAATGTCTATTGATCATTTCGACAAATGATGATGGCATTTGGGCAAGAAATGATTTCCATAGAAAATCTAAACGTCTTACAAGGTGTTAGACACCCAATTCTCAACCTGCAATCCATCAACATGCAAAAATTCTTTTACTATCTGCTTTAAGTGACTTCTCGTTCTTAACATAGTTTATGCTTTCTTTCTTCTGTATATAAAGTCAGATAGTATTTAACTAATATATCAAATGAACGTGCTACTGTAATAGTTGGATCACTTAAAATATAACAGCGCTCTTCTTCAGATTTTTTTGTTCAGGGGATTTTTTGTTATTATTCCATCTCAGAGAGCTAATAAGAAC
>NZ_BKFU01000121.1:0-3062 GCF_008980265.1 Acinetobacter sp. TUM15064
GTTGAACGAGAACGTTCCAGAGGGTATGAATAACGATAAGATACTGATCTTAAAGTAATATTAAAAACACTGTTATTCACCAATTAAAATGTCTATGCGATAAACCATTTAAAATGTCCTGTTTTTAACCACAAGAGTCAAGCACAGGATTTAAATTTCTTTGTTCAATAACAGCTTTCTGAGCTTTACGACTCGGCATACTTTTCTTGGCCCGGGAACGTTTATTTTGTTTTTCCAATACTTCATGTTGCTGTTGAATATGCGCCAGGACTGAACCTAACCGTTTATTCTCAACAATCTCATTTTGCTGCAGCCCAGCCAATTTATTGAAGATGCTGTAGTTGAGCTTTCGTCCTTCATGCATGAGGGCCAAAGTGCCATCCGGATACTCCAGAATTGAAATGTTTTGATGATGTGTTTTCGATGCGTATAGCAATTTTAAATAGGCAAGAGTTAGGGACTTCAAAGTGGATTGGTGCATCTTTGAGCTCTAATTTAATACCAGATCAAGATAAGCAAAAACATCAAGATACTGTAGAGAGAGGTTTGTTAGAAATGCAAAAATTTATTGGAGATTTAGGTCTAGTATGATTGATTTTCATGCACATTTAGACCTCTATCCTAATGTGGTTCATGTTATACAGAATATCGTAAATATGAATATGTATGTTCTATCTGTAACTACAACACCAAGTGCATGGGAGGGGACGAATGCACTTAGTATCAATTTTCCTCGTATAAAGACTGCATTAGGACTACATCCTCAAATTGCACATGAGCGGTATTCAGAACTCCCATTATTTGATCGATTGATTTCTAAAACTAGATATATTGGTGAAATTGGTTTGGATGGTGGAAAGGAATTTAAAGATCATTGGAATATACAAACGATGGTTTTTGAACATATTTTAAGAGCATGTACAAACGCTGGTGGAAAAATACTTAGTATTCATAGCCGTCATGCAACTAGCGAAGTTCTAAACTTTATTGAAAAGTATCCAAAAGCTGGAGTGCCAATTTTACACTGGTTTACAGGCAATAAGACTGAGTTGAGAAGAGCAATAAGTCTGGGCTGTTGGTTTAGTGTGGGACCTGCGATGTTAAAAAGTAAACGTGCTATAGAGCTCGTCAAGGAAATACCTATTGATAGGTTAATAACAGAAACGGATGGACCATTTGCTCAAGTTAATAAAGTATCTGCAATGCCGTGGGATGTTGCAATCGCACTCAAACAATTAAGTGAAATTTTAAAAATGCCATATAGCGAAATAGAAAGATTGATTCATAATAATTTTTCTAACTTATTATTAAGTTAGAAAAATTTAAGGATGTTGAGGAAATCATGGTTGAATAGCCACCAAAATTCTAAACACATATAACCTTTTTTGACCTACTTTTCCTAATAGTTGATTAATATCTTGGTTTGGCATGAAGAGTCATAGGTAAAGTGCCTTATCCCGTTGCATTAATTTCTAAATAATTGATAGGAATCTTATTGAATTTTCGGTGTATCATATACCTATATAGTTGAATTAAATAATATAAGTTTCTATCTATTCGTTTAAATTTAGAGAATGTACTATGGCTGCAAATCATGTCGAGCATTCAAGGGATTGGTCGAAGATTAAATCTCTTTTGGAGCTATCCACACGAGCCCCATCTGATTCGCAGAAATTCTACAGTTTAGAACAACAAAAAGAAGCTGAGGATTTAGCAACATTTTTAATGTACTCTTCACTTACAACAGAACCTCTAGATAGAAACTGTGTAACTGGGCTTCTTGATGGTACTAAGTTATGGGAACGTAATGGCGAACTTGTACCGATTAATAAAGGCATTGAAATTGAATATTTAGAAAAATGCTGCCTTATAACATTTGAGGCTGATTTCCTTTTGCTTACTTGTAACTTAGAACACGACCTTGAGCGGCAAGTTGATGACTCTCTAGTTCCCATAATAGAAACTCTTAGAACTTTACAACATATCCAGTATGGTCAAGATGGATATAAAAAAACCAACCTCTGTGTGTCGGAAGATATATGGGATAGAGAATTCTCTAGCACATCCATTTTATTCAACTATGTTAAAAAAGAAGATAATTGTTATGTATTTAACGGAAGAGAGCATAACCTTAACCAGTTAGTTAGTACCTTTTTATGGCAGATGTTACTTTCCAACTCCGCTATCGCTAATGAAGCCTTTGGAAAATGGCTACGTATCATGCGATTAACGTGTAGTTGTGCTCTCCCTATTCTTAATTATGTGACTTCAGAAGCAGAGTACAAAGCTTATACAGTCGAGCTGACAAAACATTTACTAGAGCTACCTGTACCTAGAGATTTAACACGTTCAATATCAAATAGTAATTTTTTTTCAGACATTGTTCGCAACTATACTCCAGTGATAACCATGTCAATTGACCTTTTACCAACGAGCGGAACAACGAATAATACTGACAAATGTGTAAACCAGCCTAGAAAAAATGTGATTACAGAAAGCTCTCTGCCTTCCTTTAATTCTCATTCATCACTTCAGGTTAGTAAAAATGAATTTTTTCAGATACAGGAGCATTTAGAAAGCAGAACTTATCACCACAGGGTTGGATACTTTTATAGTTGGTTAGTTTCGGATTTTTTAGAGGAAAGCATTTGTATTGATAACCATTCGCTATTTTATCCTCATAAACTTATAGAACTGATTGAATTTTCTTTGGAACACCCTTTACTTAAACAACTACTCTTTAGTGATTTGTTTCGATTTCGATTATTACCTAAATATTTCTGCTTTCTCCTATCTAGAGTAGATACATGTAATTTCGCAATATTTTGGTTTTCCTATTTCTATAATGACATTGCGAATCAGATTTCAAATCGCAGCATTTTAGAAGAATTAGAGATTTTTATTTCCCGAAAATATTCAGAAACAAATTCTAACAACTTTCATTGTAGTGAAGACTTTATTGATATTGTTTTTGTATTAACTGATAACTTACGGTTGTTTAAAATTGACTTTAAAGATTCACGTTACTACACATTATTTGACAACTTTTTAAAGCATCAACA
>NZ_BKFU01000122.1:0-2985 GCF_008980265.1 Acinetobacter sp. TUM15064
ATTGCAAAACGTGTGCCCGTTGCCAGTCACAGTAACTTTACTATATCCCCATCAACGTTTTCTTTCACCAGCAATCCGCGTATTCTCAGATTGGGTTGCAGACCTAATCAGTGAGAACAAAGTAAACTGATTGTGAAGGATTCGTGCGGTCGTGAATAACTTTGATAAAGTCGAAGATTTTTTTAAATAAAAAAAAGCTGTAAAACTTTAAGAAGGATCTAAATATCATATTCTTTAAGTAAAATAGAAATTACTTAAGTTATTGAATTTTGGTTTAAGGAAGAAGTCTATGAACTAAATATAACATACAACTAATTTAACATAATCTATATTATACGCAATCTAAGTGTAACTCCAAAATAGAAATGTCTATATTCTCGTTGAACGACACATCAGGTGTCATAAACGACACAACACCTGTCATGGAACGACATGACAGGTGTCATTTAAATTTAGACTTATAGCCGCTGAATGACAGATAATGCGAGATTTTTGACACATATTTCGAGATTGTTACATTAATGTGAAATCATTCACTAATGCTATCAACAGAAATAAAAAAAGGAGCTTCATGTGATCTTTCTAGTTGAAAGTGTATAAGTTGAAGAAGAAAAAAAATCAGCAAGCTTATCAGTGGCTTGCTGATTTTTTATTTATGTATATAAATAAGCTATATTGGAAATATTTATTAATATCATAAAGAAATTAAAGAATTTCTATCTCATTTTTGGACAATTTCGTATTACGAATAGAAATAAAACAAATCCAGTTTGCATGAGAAAATGTATGGAAAAATTCAACCGCATTGAACAAGTTTATGGTTCAATACTTTTTTCACAGTAAAAGTTAATGACGACATGATAAATCGAAACGGTAATGTTACCACGTTGAAGTTCTTCTTTCCCCATCCAAAAGGTGTCTGAATCTTCACCATTTACAGTCTCAAGAACATAACCTTTTACTTTGGCAAAACCTTTGTGCTGACGTTGTTTTATGTGGTTCTTATACTTATCTAAGAGAGTGACAAAATCTTTATCGAATGCATATACGACAACAAATATCGTATTAAAGCCCTCTTGATCATACCCCGCCAACTTATCCATATGGTCATTGATATCGGTAGTACCCCATTTAAGAAGGCGAAACGCTTCAAATAACGCAATACGTCTACTTTGATTGTTATCTACTATAACGCCATCCACCTCACCATAGCTTTTACCTGAAGATGAACTACCTATTTGACTTTGATCCGAAATATGAAGTGGAGAGCTTTTTTCTCTCATGTTAAAAAGACTACAAAACCATTGATTAATTCGATCTTCGTTTGCTGGCTTACTAGAATATCCAGATGAGGATTCCTCATCTTTAACAGGTATGTAAATATTTTTACTGCGACTAAGCAATTCTTTAGAGACTGAAGAAACTATTTCAACTAAATACTCTTCAACAGTGCTGTTATTTGTTATCTTCACATATGTTTCGACATTACTACCGTTAATCAGTTTAAAGCTAGTTGCTAGTTGCTGAGTACTTCTTTGATTCCTTTCTGCAAAACGATGGATATATTGCGTAGCAGATGACTCCTTCGCTAAAGCATTCATTATAGAGTCGTTGATTTTGGCTAATTCATCTGACAGAGCTTCGTATTGACCTAGGAATTTAATATAAGCTGAAAATGCTATATCTGCTTCTTTTACGAATTTATGCTTGAGCAGTAATTCACAGTAAGGTGCAAGTAACTGAGGAAGAAATTTCTGAGCTGAGCTCAATAGTTTCCATGTTTCCCTCATTGAACTGATGTCATTAATCGTTAAGTAAGCATGCATTACTCCTGATATCCACGGTAATGGATAACTCGGGATATCAGACCATTGTGCTTTTGCCGACTGTTTTACTTCTGACAAAGCCTTTCGAATCAAAGTAATATTTGAAGCTTCATGATGGTTAGCAAGATACGCATGTAATAGCATTAGAATATGTTCTGGGTTATTAGTATCTTCGACCAATCTTTCCAAAATACGAATGCTCTTATTGGTATCTTTATCGATTAAATAGTATGCTAGATAGTAGCGTCTAAAATGTTCACATTCGTTGTAATGATTTTTCTCGTTATAGGTAAATGGAATAGGGATATCGTTAATATGAGATTGAAAATCAGGGTCGTATTCATCTTGATTAATAGCAAATAATGTAACGTCTAATTTATATTGATAACACTTTATCAATTGGCGTTTTTCAGCAAAGAGGTGATGGTGCTGATTTTTGAACCTACCTTCATTCAGCTCATGACTAGCTTGAGTGAGAACGGTCAGAGCTAGGTCAAATTCAGAAGCACTGTATGCTGATACGAATGTTTTTTCTAAGACATCTAAAGAGCTTTTATCAATATTGTCTACTGCGAGTTTTGTGATTGCTAATTTGATAAGCTCTTTTCTTGCAGGATGAATACAAGCCTCCATCAATTGGAAAAGCTGTGAGTTTGTTAGGATCTCGTCATTTGAATCAAGAAAGCTTTCGAAGTCTGAATCATCGATTTTGTTTATGTAGACACAAAAATCAGGCCATAGATCGTAAGCATTTACTCCAATAGTGTGAAATAATCCAACTCTTTCATTAGTGCCAAAGCCTAAATTGTCAACGATAGATATATTTCTTTTATGCAGTTTATTTAAATGTTGGCAAGAGTCATGATTTGCAACCGACATCAGTATTTGAAAGTAACAACTTATAGCTCTTTTCGCTTCATACGGAGAATCATTTGTGCATAGCAGAGCAGATGACCAATCAGTTTTATGTCTTTTAGAAATTGACAATATCCGTTGTACATTATCTTCAATAACTAATTTGTACCAAGGGAACTGTTTAATAAGGATTGAAGCATCTAGGTTTGATTTTTTCCCTTCAAGATTTAATATTAGATCTTGCTCTAGCTCATTAGTAATAAGGTTAATTAATTCACTTATATACACCTGCGCGGTATCAAGA
>NZ_BKFU01000123.1:0-2825 GCF_008980265.1 Acinetobacter sp. TUM15064
CAAAATGCAAAGCACAAATCGTGAAAAGCAATGACATAAAAAGAAGTATAATTTTAAAAATTAATTATATCGCTTGTTATATTTCTTTTAAATCATCAACACCTCAACATTTTAAAGCAATAAAAAAAGCCGAGTCAAACTCGGCTTTAAGATTAAATATGAAATTATTTGTTCACATCTTTCATTTCAATTTTTTTCGCATCGGGCGTTACTTCTCGTGCTTCACCATCAATAATACTCGAGTCACGGTAGCCTGAACCACCCTGCTGTTGTTGCATTTCTTGCATCTGACGCATGATGTCTGCAAATGGGTTTTGACCTTGAGCACTACCGCCCATGCCATTCATATCTCCCATCATACCGCCCATCATTTTTTCCATCATCGTTTGTTGACGCTTCATCATCACTTTCATCAATGCGCCTGTCATGGCTTTTTGCACCGCAGGGATAAGTAAAAGCACAGCTAGCACGTCCGTTAGCAAACCAGGAATCAATAAAAGAAAACCTGCAATAATTTTAGGTAGATTACTGGTTAGTGCAGGATCACCGCTCATCTGCCCTGTTTGCATTTGCTGCATTTGTGGCATTAAACCTGCTGAGTACTTGCGAATCAGGCTCATGCCAATAAAGAAAGCAGCAATAAACCAGAAGAATACGTACCACATACTACCAACGAGGTCGCCCACGCCAATCCATACGAAAACTTCGAGAATGACACCAGCCAATATAAAAAGAAATAATTTCATGAAAATTAATCTAATCTCAACAAAATGAATAAGGTGCAATGATCAACTGCTCAATCTACATCAAGCTTTTTTCATCCGCTTATGTAACAATATGGGCATATATTTTTTTTTAAAGGGCTTGCATGTCATTAATTATTGGTATTGACCCCGGTTCTCGCCTCACAGGCTACGGTATTATTCAAAAAGAAGGTCAAAAACTAATTTTTGTCGATGCTGGCACCATTCGTACTGAAACAGCTGAAATGCCTGAGCGTCTAAAGCGTATTTTTGCAGGGATTGATCGTATTGTAAAATTTCATGGTCCAACTGAAGCTGCTGTTGAACAAGTCTTTATGGCACAAAACCCTGACTCTGCACTGAAGCTCGGGCAAGCACGTGGTGCCGCAATTGCTGCACTAGTAAACCTAGACTTACAAGTTGCCGAATACACAGCCCGTCAAATTAAACAGTCTGTGGTCGGTTACGGTGCTGCAGATAAAGAACAAGTACAAATGATGGTGATGAAACTTTTAAACCTAAGCATCAAACCACAGCAAGATGCCGCCGATGCGCTTGCTGCTGCCATCTGTCATGCGCATGCTTCGGGCAGTATGACCAAACTTGCTGTACTCAATGCTTTAGGTGGCATGGCACGTGGACGCAGCCGTAGTAGCTCTCGTCGACGCTAATGAATTAAGTGACATAGCCTTTAAAGTCTTTACGCATTTCACGTACTGAAGGTGCTTTGGGATAGGTGGCGATCAGCATTCTTCCTGAAGTGCGCAAATTTTTCTTTTGAGTAGGGTCAATACGGATAAAGACCAACTCTTCTGGTTCATTGCGATGGTTGATCTCACAAATCATAATGGTGTAATTTTTTTCAATCACTTTATAACGACTAAATGCCTGTTGCACAATTTGCTTAAAGTTTTTTTGCCCACCTGTTGGTGCAAGTTGAGTGTAAATCACCAAAAGTATACATGCACCAACCACCAAGGCGACCAGTAAGTATTTATCCATTCTTCCCCCATTTTTATTTTTGAATTCAATAGTTTCTATTCAAATGATAGAAACATCATAAGATTGACCAATAAAATATGCAAAAAAGATCACCAAAAGTTTCATACGAGAATAAGATTAAATCAATCATTTACGTCCTATTCAGGAGGCACTTTTCTAAAGCTTGAATATTTGCAGAAATTAATTCTTTTCTCCAAATTAATTCAATCTGGATGCGTCCTAATGCTGAATCTATATAATGTACGGACAATAAATCTTGATTTGGAAAAGTATCTAACATCGTTTTAGGAATAATCGCAATCCCCATGCCCGCGGCTACACCACCTAGAATTGCGTGATAGGATGCAACCTCAGCTATCCTTTTTGGTGTGATATTAAAGGACTGATACCAGTTTAAAAGTCGATCCCGATAAGAACAACCCTCTTTAAATGCAAGAATAGTTGCACTTTCAGCATCTGACGGCATTAAAATTTTAGGATGCCCCTTAGGCGCAATAATTATAAGTTCTTCATCATAAATGAGCGAACGATTCAACAGTGGATTTTGAGGAGCATCTCCAATTAGAACAACATCTAACTCGCCATCCAGTAAAGATTGATATAAACCATCGCGTATACCTGTAACCAGTTCCAATTCAATTGCAGGATAAATCGAATATAACTGAGCTAGTGGTGCGGGTAATCTTGTTGCCGCCATACTTTCCAATGCCCCCACTCGTAAAGGCCCACTAGGCTGATCAGCTTTGATTGTATTTTCAGCTTCATACGCCAGTGCTACGATTTGCTTTGCATATTGATAGAGTAATAATGCTTTGGGTGTCGCAACTAAACTTTTTTTCTCTCGAATAAAAAGTGACACTCCCAAATACTCCTCAAGCTGTTGTAAGCGAATAGTAATTGCGGGAGGTACTCGGTTTAACTTTTTGGCTGCACCAGTAATACTTCCAGTTTCAATAGGCTTTGTTGCATAAACATTCAAAAGCTGAGTTCTCCCCAATCCATTCAAATTTAAGACACAACTTGGGTGCGAGGTCTACCTAATTCCGTAAATCTATTCAGAACTGCCACACGCGCATGAAT
>NZ_BKFU01000124.1:0-2659 GCF_008980265.1 Acinetobacter sp. TUM15064
ATTTAATTATTAAACTTATTGGTATATTTATTAGATAGAAGGGGCTTTGTTGCACAAAGATTTCATAACTATATGATTTTAGAAGTTTTGATTATTTTTTGATCCAAAATTAAATTTATTTAAATCAGATGCTTACATATTTATGCAACAAAGCCGATAGAAGGTAAAGAAGATTATTTTTAATATTAGGGTTTATAATCCAAATTTCAGAGTAAGGAATCTACTACTTATATAATAGAGATTCCATCTCCAAAACAGTACTACTGTATGAATGAGTTGTATTCAATGCAGGGAAGAATGTAGATCCTTAATACTAACGGAAAATTATTTTACTGAATTTTCATGTAAAGACTCATTTAATTGATCAATCACTGTCGTCCATTCACCATCAGAGTGTAGTTTTTCTTCTAAAAAATGACGTTGAGCATCAGTCCAAAAAATTGCTTGTGTTAAAAAAACATCTCCAGCTAGCTGATGGCTCTCTATGAATTTTGCAATTGCTTCTTCAGTAGAAGCTAAACCAAGCTGTTCAAATAATTTGGTCATTCTTGGACGTGTTTGAGTCATGTGCTTAGCCCACAAATTTATATTAGATCAAATTAAACATAACATGTTTATATTTAAACTAAAATATAAAAAATTAAATAGCTACTATTTTCTTAGACAAAATGATTACTACATTTCATAAATCAACCACCTACATAATTTGTTTGTTAAATGATCATTATTTTTCAATAAGATTATTTTAATAGTTAAAGATTTTAAATTTTAAAAATGACAAAAATGTAATTTTGAAGTCATCGCTCTGTTTCTGTCTCTCACTAATAATTGAAATATAAGAGGAGATGATGTGGTCTCATTAAATATAGATTTTATAAAGTCATCTCTAATGAACTAACGAATCAAGAGGAAACGTAAATGAAATTATTTCAAAATAAAATGACTGCTCTACGTAATGTTGTAGTAGCTGCAACGATGATTGTGGCTACTACAACTACGTTCGCTCATGTGAGTTTAGTGAGTGCGATTCCTGCGGAAAATGCATCTATCCTTAGTCAACCAAAGAACTTGACCCTTAACTTTGGTGCAGAGATTATGTTGATGAATATTAAGTTACTGGATGCTCAGCGAAGAGATGTTCCTTTAAAATATAAAGTTACTCATGACTTAAAGAAATCCTTTGATGTCGCTCTTCCGAAACTGAAAAAAGGTAAATATACCGTTGTCTGGACAACAATGGGGAAAGATGGTCACAACATGAATGGTGAATATAGTTTCACTATCAAATCAACTAAATAAGAATTGATTACCTTTCAACATGTCAGTGAGGTGCTGGCATGTTGTTCTAGAATGGACAAAAATAATGATTTCTGAATATTGGATGTGGGCCACTTGGTTAACTAAGGTTATTTTATATTTAAGTGTAGCTTTTGTCGTTGGTGGAGTCTTTTGCTATTTTTTACTTAGACAATATCTTGAACTAAAAGAATCGATTCTTAAATATATTACAATTGGCGCTGGATTAGGCCTAATTTCCAGTACCTTGGGATTTTTTATTCTGATTGGTAGTTTTGCCAATACTGGTATTACAGGTATGGTGGACCCCACGTATATTAATATATTGGTTGATACTCCGACGGGGTATATATACGTTCTTCGTTCTATTAGTTTTGCTCTTTTACTTCTTCTCATGGTGGTTAAACTTAACAGGAACAAAGATCATTTTTCTATAATTGAAAGTTCAATATTTTGTGTTTTACTTCTCCCGATTATTTTTAGTTTTTCCCAGCTCGGACATGTCGCTAATTTAACCTTACTTGCTCAAATTTTATTATCAATCCATATTCTAGTTATGTCGTTATGGATGGGGTCTTTATATCCGTTATGGAAAACCAGCCGGGAAATAAGTGGTTTACCTTTAAAAGATCGCATGCATGTATTTGGACGTATTGCTGCTTTCATTGTTGGGATATTAATCGCCTGTGGCGCTAGTGTAGCTCTTCTTTTAATTAAAGATTTTAATACCTTAATCAATACTGCATATGGCTATGGTTTCATGGTTAAAATGTTTTTTGTTATAAGTATTCTACTTTTAGCTGCCTTCAACAAATGGTATTTCACCCCGCGTCTTCAACATCCTAAATTCGCTAAACACCTTAGTCATGCCATTTTATTTGAGATGTTATTAGGTCTATCAATTCTATTAACAACAGGCTATATAACCACTGTCGTGGGTATTGAATAAGAGAATTTCAAAATAAGGGAATTGAGGAAATTTAACATTACTGCATTTATCTTTTGTAGCTGAGCAATAAAGTTTCTACTGGACTGTCAACTTACGACAATCAGAACAGTAAAATCGCATCATGAGGCATTATACATAAAGGTAGTCACCGGTTTTTAGCTTATCTTCAACCCATAACGGTCTCATCTATTCAGTTCACTACCATTGATTGAAATAACTAATCTTATAAATTTCAGAGTGATCGTAGATGACAAAAATGTCATTTTAAAGTCACATTAATGTTGGTTAAGGGCTTTGTTGCACAAAGCTATTCTTGAAGGCTTCTTCAGTAATATAATTTCCAGATGAAGAAGCCTACACCTAAAATCTATCGTACAACCAATTGGTCCTCGTATAACCAAGCTTTAATCAAGC
>NZ_BKFU01000125.1:0-2592 GCF_008980265.1 Acinetobacter sp. TUM15064
GTAATGGCTTTAATAGATTTACCTTGCTGATGAAGTATTTGGATTGTCACTGCTTGCTCCAAAGTTAACATGTTGAGCAGTCCAAAATGACCGCTATATTAACCAAGGGGGTCAGTTTTTAAATGCCGTTAGGGGGTCATTTTTACACTGCCGCTAACATGATGGTCAGAGTTGATCGTCAACATTGAAAAAGAACGTACCTTATTGCCATCAATCACCGCATCATCATAGATCCCTGCAACCGTGAAAGGCTGATCATCTTTACGCTTAATGGTGTACCAGTGCGGCTTACCATTGATGTATTTGGGTTCATAGAACTCTTGAACAGGCACAAGGCAAAACTTGCTGTACTTCCATGCATGTCGAAAACTTGGCTTATCTGCTACAGACTCGGTACGAGCATTATAGGTATGACTGTTGAATTTCAACTCTTTTGCCCAGCTCGGTAGTAATCCAAACTTTGCGATATCAAGTTCTAAGTGTTCAGAACCATTTAAGATAATTGGAGCATGATAGGAAGGGAATACATGATCCTTAAGCTCAAGATCAAACTGGATGGTATCGACACCTAAGAGTGTCAAATTTCTTTTATTTGGAAATAGGTAATTTGAGCACATAGCCTGATCACATAACTAAAGAATTTATCTGAAATTGTATACGATGCTTTATGGAACACATGGGATTTATGGTGTCAGTTCAAGTAGGCTATATGAAAAAAGTCATGATGGGGCAAGTTACATTTTCAGTTAAAGTATGACTTATGGGATGCAAAACTACGTTGGGCGTGAAGTCATAAAAAAATTAATCAGGATTTTGCATAAATAGTGCGCCGTAAGGCGCATTATTTTTAAGGAAGGTTTGTATTACTCGACAATATATAACTTATGTTTTTTCTTCGGGGGCTCAACTTTAGCTAAAGCATCAAATGTTAATTGATTAAAATCTTCTTCAGAGATTCCAATTTCATCAAGCATTTTATTTTTATCAAAAGATGGTTGTGAGGCTAAAACAGAGATAATTTTGGGCAACATCAAACTCTCATCTCGATGAGTTTCTTCAGGTTCATTAATGTTGTAGCCCAACGAATTGATCTTTATAGAGTTACTACGATTAACCCAATCACTAACTAATCCCAGCTTGTGAGCTTTATAGTTAATAGCCTTCAGGGATGTTCGCCAAATCTTTTTATACTCAATCATATTTTCTAGTGAAAAATAGCGTGGAGCAGTAGAAAGAAATGCATCTGTTGGCATTAAAAATTCAGATGAAAATTGATCCGCTTCAGTTTCGAGAACACGATTATCTTTCTCGACACGAATTTTTTTGTTATGCGTATGCATAACGATATGACCAAGTTCGTGTGCACAATCGAAGCGGGCTCTTTCGGCAGACTTAAATGTATTTAGAAATATGAAAGGGCTACCACTTTCATCATCAAAAAAAGATAGTGCATCAATTTCTCGAATTTCAGTCGGTAATCTAAAGACACGGATTCCCTTTAGCTCACACAACGAAACAATGTTATTAATAGGTTGATTACCTAAAGCCCATAAACCTCTCAACTCTGACGCTAGGTGATCGGCATACTTAGATTCACCCAAAAACTCAGTAATATCTAAATCAGGACGGTGAAAAGTAGGTAACTTTACTTTCTGATTTAAGTACTTGTTAATATTTATTGCTAAAAGAGTATATGCCTCATTAGCTTTTCTATGCTGTGCTTTAATACGAGCAACCGATCTATAGAAGATTTGGTCTGTTTCATGTGGTTGTGTGTCATTACCTGCAAAGAATGACTTGGGTAAATTTAATACACGGCATATATCATCTTGATCATTTTCATTGATTTCTTTATCCACGTCTAAAAGTTGCTTTACCTTAGAGATAGAGCAACTCAATTTTTCTGCGAAATCGGTATTGCTAAGTCCTCGTAATTCTTTAGCAATACGTAAACGATCTTTATTAAACACATTAACCTCAGATTAAACTACAAGCTGAATATCAAAATCATCTGGTTTAATTTCATTAGATGGTTCCAATACTGGCTTAGGATCAGTTTTTACAGGAACTGTATTATCTATTTCAAATGCAATTCTGCAAGTATGGTCACTTGGTAAAATTGAAATTTTTTTCGCTTTTAAGTCCTGTACGACGCTAGTTGGGTATGCAAATTCAAAAGGAATATTTGGGATATCAATGTCTTTATAGGCTGGATGTGATGCTGAAGGAAAGTATAAAATCCATGTTCTCAATTTTGTCTCATCATCATAAGCAGACTGATTCTCCTTAATATTATTTAATGTCATTAATCCTTTTTCACAGTGTGCTGATACAACTTGATCAGCTAACCCCAATGCAATATTCCCGCTCATAAAGATAATTTGTATTTTCTTTACTGTATTCTCAATTCTTGGCTGGCTGTCATTGTGGAATATCCAAGCAGGATCAGATTGTCGAAGCAGTAAAGCAATCTGTTCTCCAATTTTTCCCCATCGTGCAATAAAGCGTGCACGGTTATAGTGAGTATTTGTTCTATAGTCAGCATCACCGATCATAATTGCGTTTCTGACTAACTCGAGATCAGGTAATCCT
>NZ_BKFU01000126.1:0-2588 GCF_008980265.1 Acinetobacter sp. TUM15064
GCGGTTATAAATAATAATTATTATCATTTGTGAAATTTTAGTTTCGGGGTGTCTATAATGTCATTTATTAAAACGCGTAAAAAATTGGTTTATACAGCGATAGCGTCATCATTATCTGTTATTGCAACCACAGCAATTGCTCAAGATCAAGTCGCGCAATTGGAAACAATTCACACTGAAGCGGCAGCAGAACAAAGTTTAAAAGTAGACAAATCTGCAAATAACAAGTTTGTAGCCCCTCTTCTTGACACACCAAAGTCAGTATCGGTCATTTCTAAACAGTTGATTGAAGACACTCAAGTTACAACGTTAAGCGATGCTTTACGTACAGTTCCTGGTATCACACTTGGGGCTGGTGAAGGTGGCAACCCAAATGGCGACCGTCCATTTATACGTGGTTATAGTTCTGAAAGCTCAATGTATGTAGACGGAATTCGAAGTTCGGCTTCACAAAACCGTGAAATGTTTGCTGTAGAACAAGTTGAAGTTACGAAAGGTTCTGCTTCTGCTTTAGGTGGTGCAGGTACTGCTGGTGGGAGTATTAATGTAATCTCTAAAGTTGCCAAAAAAGGTGACTTTTTAGAGGGTTCAGTTGGTGCTGGAACGGATAATTACCAACGTATTACCCTAGATGGCAACAAGGATTTCGGTAATGGTGTTGCTGCTCGTGTTGCAGTAATGGGACACCATAATGAGAAAGCAGGTCAAAAAGATGGAGCTGAATATGCACGTGTAGGTATTGCCCCAAGCATTACCTTTGGTTTAGACACAGCGACACGTACGACATTAAGCTATTATTATCTTGAGTCTGATGATACACCTGATTCGGGCGTACCTTATTGGAATTCATCGAATAATACAGCAACAGGTAAACCATTAAATGCCAAGCAAGGCATTTACTATGGTTGGCTAGATCGCGATTTTCAAAAACAAGAAAATCAAATTGGTACAATCAAACTTGAGCACGATCTGACTGATAATTTAACCATCAGTAATACTGCTGTTTATAGTAACTCTAAAAATGACTATATCTGGACACAGCCAGATGACAGTCAGAAAAATATTGCAAACGGTGAAGTATGGCGCCGTGTGAACTCTCGTATTACCGATACTAATACTTTTACAGATCAACTGGCTTTAACTGGAAAATTCAATACAGGCTCAATTAAGCACAGCTTTAATGTAGGTGCTGAATATAGTGATCAAGAATCTGATAAAGGTTCGTATACTGTTACATCAAAATCAGGAAAACCAATTACTGGCTCACCTACAGCGGGCGCATGTTCACTTGGAATAGGTGCAGCTTCTGATTATTGGTGTACTGATGCATTCAATCCAAATTCAAAAGATCCGTGGTTAGGCAATGTTGCTACAAATAAAGCAGTAACAACAACTACGGCAACAACCGCTTCTGTATATTTACTAGACAGTATTGAATTTAATCCGCAATGGTTGTTAGACCTCGGCTTACGTTGGGACAAGTTTGAAACTGAGCTGAAGACCAATGCAACTGGTGCTAAAATTGAAAGTGATACAGACTTTTTCTCTTATCAAGCAGGTTTGACATTTAAGCCTGCTGAGAATGGCAGTATTTATGCAAGCTTTGCAACTTCTGCCAACCCAGTTGGTATCGATGCAGGTGACGGTTCTGAAACTTCGGTGTCGGCTGTCAATAAAGATCTAGATCCAGAAGAAAGCCGTACCTTTGAAATTGGTACAAAGTGGGATTTATTTAACGAAAAGTTAAATGTAACGGCTGCAATTTTCCGCACAGAAAAACAAAATACTCGTATCTCGCTTGATGCAAATACCACAACAAACGGTGGGTCAAGCAAAGTTGATGGCTTTGAACTGGGCTTAAACGGCAACATTACTGATAAATGGGCGATTTCTGCGGGTTATACCTACTTAGATAGTGAATCAACCAAAAATGGTGTGAGCTGCCGCGGTACATCATGTACAGACCAAACCATTTATAATGGTAATGTAATGCCAAACGTTGCGAAAAACAGTGCAACTCTTTGGACTACTTACCAAATTATGCCCCAGTTCACTTTAGGTGCTGGCGCAATTGCAATGGACAAAGTTTATGGTGACTTAGCAAATACTATATATGTCCCAGGCTACGTTCGCTACGATGCTATGGCACGTTACAACATCAACAAAAGTGTTGATCTACAGTTAAATGTCAATAACTTGGCAGATACACGTTACTTCACTAAAGCTTATGCATCTCACTTTGCGTCTGAAGCAGAAGGACGAAATGCAGTATTATCCGTAAATTTCAAGTATTAATTTAAAACATTCGTTTCCTTATTATTTTGGATGTAGTTAAAAATAGCCTCAATTCTTTGAGGCTATTTTTCAAATCTGCTCTTTATAATTTGAGGTAATCATATGATTCATCATATTCCTAATGTCCTTAGTAAAGAACAAGTTCAATATTTTCGAGACGAAATGGAAAGAATTGAATGGATCAATGGAAAAGTCACGGCTGGAACACTTTCTGCATTGGTTAAACAAAATCAACAACTGCCTGAAGATCATCCCCTTACGCACCATCTTAGTAATATTATTTTAGAATCACT
>NZ_BKFU01000127.1:0-2496 GCF_008980265.1 Acinetobacter sp. TUM15064
GAAGACAATGAATAGAAAATTTGAGTTACATGTGATTAGCCAAATCTATGACTTTTTAATTGAGAGAGAAGGGTTTACCTCACTAAACCTTGATCGGAAGGTTACAGAGTTTTTTCGAGAAGTACATGTAGGGCAAGAAGAAGATTTTACAGTTCTTGAATCAAATAAAATCTCAGGAAACTTTGGTGAAGTCTCCTACATCAATTTATTGAATGTTCCGCATTTCAATGATAAAGATAAATTTCTGAAATGGGCCCATAAATCTTTAAATCTATGATTTTTGAAAAAACCAGTCTAATTTATATTCTAATGACTTGGTATCATTTCATCTTATGAAAAGACATCGTAAAAAATCTGAGTACATAAACTCAAATTGGATGATCGAACAGGACAGTTTCTTAATTGAAAATAGTTTTATGCCTATAGAAGGTCTTATCAACCAATTGCCTTTTACTGAAGATGAAATTATTAATCGAAAAGAGCTCCTAGGGCTTAATAAAAGACAAAAGCAACTGCGTAAATTTTTTAAACAATTAGACGCTTAATTAGTAAATAAGCTACTTTTATATAATTTCTTACATGACTATCACTGTAAATTGTGAGAAATGTATTCTTTCGGTGTTGATAATTATTTTAAATGTGAGAGTATAAAAAAAGAACAATAAAGGGAGAAAAGTATGGCTTCACAAGATGTGCTTGTAATCTCGGTTTCGGCCTTTGTCCTTACATTAACGATTTATGAGTTTGGGCAAATGTCGATGTTGTTTTAAACGAACCACCTTTGGGTGGTTTTTATTGTCTGGAGAAAGGCCATGCCCATACACCTAAGCTTGCTAATTAGCTAAAGATTGTTTGAGTAAGCACATATAGATCTCACTAAAGAGGGTACAACCCATGCAGTTCATCGAGTTTGGATAGGATATGCAAGAAAGTAAAATCAGAATTTGGAGTCATGCCCCGCACGAAAATTGAATACAAAAGCTGAAGACTAAAAATAATGTGCCTATCCAGTGGTTTTTAAGGTAAGTGAGTAGCGGTAGATGGTAATCCCCCCTAAAAAGAATAGGATTTAAAAGTAGAATTTTCTCTTAAGAGATATAGGCAAGGATGTAGTAGATCACCCATCCTTATTTAAGCGCCATTAGCTCAATTGGATAGAGCATCGCGCTGGTTGCAGGTTCAAGCCTTGCATGGCGCACCATATTTAATTCAAGGGTATCTATTATGTTGCTAGGTATTTAGTTACATGGTGAACAATAATTAATCAAAAGGAGATTTGATAGATACATTTTTGGGTGATATTTTTAATTAAATATTCTACATGGATGGAATTTAAGATGAAGCTACTAACCTTATTGGGTATTGGTGTTATGGCAAGTTGCTGCTATAGATCAAAGCGCATTACTAGCGAACACGCTTCACCCTCAAACTTCGATAAAATTGTTCAAAAAGCTGCTCTGCAAGGCTTCTAAACAACGTAATTAGTGTTGGATTTTGTAATAAATATACGATTGTAGGAGAACGAAATGCTTAAATTGTTAATGTGTTTATTTGGCGTTCATGGCGCGACTGAGATTGATAGTGAAGTCAAAGAATACCGTGATTGTTTGAAGGAAATATAATACCTTTGGCTACGTTTCCTTAGTGATTTACCGAACGGATTTTGGCACGTAAAACCCCGCTCAATATGCATTATTGGCGGGTTTTTTCTTTTCTTATTAGGTGGTGAGTATGGGTTATATCGTAGTTGCTCTTGTATCGTTTTTGCTTGGGTAAGCTCTATGCTTTAAGTGGCTTGGTGAAGACATTATTAAAGGCAATCTAATTAAGCTAAACAAGGATGTGTATATTGCATCCAAAGTAGATACAAAAAGTGGGTATCCGCCATGCATCAAGTTGAAGCAAAACGAAACAAAGAGCATTATAAGCAAAACATAAAGGGCGCATCAATGATTCATCTAAAGGGTATGCCACAACACTTGGTTGATGGAGGGCTTATTTCATTCGTGACCAGCGCCGTAAGATTCACAACATCGAAACCAATTTAAATGGTGATTAATCATGTCATGTAAATCATGTGAAGAACGTCGACAGAAACTAAAGGCAATGTATGAGCAGTCGATAGAATCCATCACAAAAGTAATTACTTACCTTACTAACAAAGGTGGTAAAACAGAACAATCAGCTGATCAATCACCTGCAAGTGCAGATGAAACTGAACAACGAATTATTGTTAACACTCGAAGAGCAGGAAGAGCCAAACAGCCATGAGTATATGGATCAGTAATCATGCCAAAGCTACAACGATTGCAGAGCAGACTTGATGCCATATTACTAGACTTGCCAGCATTGCCGCCTTGTTACCACACAACGGCTTTGTTGCACAAAGCTATTCTTGAAGGCTTCTTCAGTAATATAATTTCCAGATGAAGAAGCCTACACCTAAAATCTATCGTACAACCAATTGGTCCTCGTATAACCAAGCTTTAATCAAGC
>NZ_BKFU01000128.1:0-2427 GCF_008980265.1 Acinetobacter sp. TUM15064
ATCGTGAAACCACACGTATTAAAATGGGGGAAAATTATCGAACACTTTTGGGTCACTTTCGCCATGAAAGTGGGCATTATTATTTTGATCTCATTAAATCGCTCCACCCTGAACTGGTCGATGAATTTCGTCAGTTTTTTGGTGATGAACGCCAAGACTATAACGAAGCACTACGACGTCACTATGAAGATGGCCCACCACAAAACTGGGATAAATTTTATGTGAGCTCCTATGCCAGTACACACCCATGGGAAGATTGGGCAGAAACATGGGCGCATTATTTACATATGATGGATACGTTAGAAACCGCTTACTACGCAGGTTTAATTGTTCGAAACAACAGGAAAGACGAGAATGACTTAGCCTTTTATGAGAACCCCATAGGCGCTCAAGATTTTGATCTACTACTGAAACAATGGATGACACTAACCTTTAATTTGAATGCTTTGAATCGGAGCATGGGGTTAGAGGATGCCTATCCTTTTACCTTGTCCAATCCAGTACTCGATAAATTACGGTTTATTCATAAACATGTGTTGGGTAAAGCGTTTCATCTCGAAATAACTTGAACCTAAACCCTAAAACCAAATATGAAATAGTTAAATGATCACATCACGAACTTTGATGTATCTCAGTAATAATTGTCATAAAATAAAAGACATGTTTAGCCTATATAGATAACTGCCGTGCTAAAAACTATGCTTTCACAAAGACATCATGCTTTACCACGGTCTTTTATTTTAGGATTAATTATTGCTTTATTCCCTGCCTGCCAGTTGGTCAAAGTTAAAGAAAAAACCATTCACCAATCCATTCGTAATAAGTCGGAAAATATATTAACGCATGACCAATTAAGTACCGAAACCCTAAGTTTATTAAAACTACTTAGCCTGACTCCACAACAATGCACTGCTAAATTGGAAATATGTTTAAACCGCTTAAATCAACAAAATACTATTGCTGTTGATGAACGTTATGCAGCATTAAGTGAACTATATTTAGCCCAAGCATTACAGCTATCAAAGCAAAGAGACTGTACCCAATCAGAGACCTCGAGTGAGAATCCTTGCTTGCAGAATAGCCTAGAAGCATTTGACCAAAGCTTACGCTATAGCTATGTATACTTATTTAAAATGCAAGAAAGCCCGAGTACCCGCGTTTTTGATCAAAGACAAATGCATGTCAGAAGCTTTTATAATGTTGCATTATCACGTCTCATTACTACGGCGTACCACACGCAGCCTTTTCAGCAAGTTCCTTCGCAACTCAACATAAAAAAAAGCAGATACCTCATAAGCTTAGAACACTATCCCGAACTCAAAAATAAAGGTATTGAACGAGTTCAATCAAGTTATAATTTAAATTTCTCAGGCTTCTATCAAGTCAACCGTCAAGATGGTCTTGGTGCAGAGTTTGTGGTCGCTACAGCGTCGGAACCACCCGCTAAAAATGATTTTATCCTTGACCCTATATTGTTTTATCAAAATCAGCGCAATCCAAATATACATTCTGCACAATATTTGTCTGTCACTGCTACAGCACAGCCCCAAAATGCAGAAAGTGATATTGAAAATATCCTCAACGGAACAGCTACTTTTGAGATTGAGTTATTTAATCCATATACACAAAAGTACGTTGAAATTAACCAACAAAAATACATCCTCACGGCAAATTATTCCGTACCTTTTGCCTATTGGTTAGCTGAAAATAAGTTAGGCTCAACAGGTTATTTAACCTTACTTGATCGAACGGAACGCTTACGCATGCCGCATGTCTATATGCTTGAACCGTATCAACCAAATAAGAAAATTATTATCCTCATTCATGGCTTAGCCAGCAGTCCTGAAACATGGATCAACCTGACCAATAACATTTTAGGTGACAAAGTCTTACGTGAAAACTTTCAAGTTTGGCAGGTATTCTATTCGACCAATATGCCCATTTTTGAAAGTCGCTATCAAATTCACGCCCTACTCAAACAAGCCTTTGCACAAGTTAAACCTAACTCTCGTTCAGCCAGTGATGCTGTGTTGATTGGACATAGTATGGGAGGCGTGATTAGTCGTTTATTGATCAGTGAGCAAGATATTTCGGAACAAGTGATTCCACTTTTAAACTATGAACAATACATTCGCTTGCAACAGTATCCTATTATCAAAGACCGTTTTCAATTCCACTCAGACTTACCTATTGGACGTGCAGTATTTATTGCTGCACCTCACCGTGGCAGTGAACTGTCCGATCGCTGGTATATGGGGGTAGTGAAAAAAATGGTGAAGCTACCAATCACTTTTTTTAACCTTAGATTAGCATTTGAAGTGCAACACCATGTTGTTGCCATAATACCTGACTCGGACTTTTAAAGCTGAGTCTTTTTCTTGGGCGATGATTCAAACGTTGAGTGATTTCTGAGATATATTCATCCGT
>NZ_BKFU01000129.1:0-2353 GCF_008980265.1 Acinetobacter sp. TUM15064
GATAAACCGTCCTTGTAGGCGGTATTTTTATGTCATCAAAAAAAGTATCATTTTTTTTATCAATCATGTGAGGTGGCATTAGCAGTTTACATCACAAATTATAATGATAATAATTATTATTCTCACAAAAGTTAACTCAATCTACATTATGAATTCACAATTTCGAATAAAGACCCTTAGCTTTGCTGTTCAATCCATCTTAATTTATGGAGGAGTAATGCATTTTGCTTGGGCAACTGAGCAGGATCAAGTCACAGATACAGCAACACTCGCGACGATTAGTTCCAAGGCAACAATCAGTGATCAAACTGAAGGAACAGGCAGTTTTAAAGCAAATAAATCAAAATCTTCATCGAAGTTAAATCTAAGTTTAAAAGAAACACCGCAGTCTGTGAGTATTGTCACGCAGGAACAGATTGAGCAACGTAATCTTGTGAGCATTGATGATGTATTGGCTGCTACACCAGGTGTCACTGTTAGCAAACAAGATAGTGAGCGTTCAAGTTATTATGCTCGTGGTTTTTCTATTACCAACCGACAAATTGATGGCATGCCAGTGGGCGATAATAGCCCAAGGGCAGACAGTTTTTTCTTTGATCGTGTTGAGGTAATTAAAGGGGCGAGTGGCTTAACGGGTTCAACAGGGAATCCGTCAGCGACGATTAATATGGTACGTAAACGCCCAGATAAAGACTTTTCCGGGAGTGTAAGTTCAACTTATGGAAGCTGGAATAATACTCGTGTAACAGCTGATGTCTCGATTCCCTTGACTCAAGATGGCAGTGTACGTAGTAGGGTAATGGCTGCATATACGGATAAAGAATCCTATATGGATTTCTATGAGCTAAAGTCAACTGCGGCCATGGCCATTGTAGAAGCAGATTTAACTGATAATACAACCGCGTCGCTTGGATTTCAGTATCAGGACAATGACCCTAAGGGATCGACGTGGGGAACCGTTCCTTACTTTAATGCGGATGGTAGTCTTGCTCACTTGCCACGAAACTTTAGTTTAACGACAGACTGGAGTGCAATTAAACATAAAGATGAAACTATTTTTGCAGATATTCAGCATCAATTTGACAACGGTTGGATGGTAAAAGCGGCTGCTGCACATAGTGCATCGGATAATAGTTGGTTAGTTGCTTACGGCGGAAGTGGATTCCCAGATCCTTCAACAGGTAAAGGTCTGAGTATATGGACACAGGTAGCACCTTACTCAGAGAGTAAAAAACTCAATTTAGACTTATATGCAACAGGTCCTTTTCAGCTATTTGGTCGTGAACATGAGTTAATTGTAGGTTACAGTGGCTTTAAATCAGAGACGACCTCACTAAAAGTTGATCGAAAGATTGATTATCCAGCGGTGATTCAAGACTATCGTGATTGGACGGGGGATTTACCAAAGCCGACCTATGTAAAAACAGGGGCTGGGAGTAAAACCACCACTGAACTATTTGGTTATTATTCAACCCTGCGTTTAAATTTGGCCGATCCACTCAAGTTAATTCTAGGCGGTCGTTTTAATACCTATGATTATAAAACCAAGACATGGTTGATGAACCAAAAACCTGAAAAACCTCGGAGTTTTGAGCAGTTTGTTCCTTATGTGGGGTTACTTTATGATTTCAATGATCGCTACACAGCTTATGCAAGTTATACCGACATGTTTACACCTTCAAGCAAAAGGGATAGAAACGGTAATTATTTGGACCCAGAGATTGGTAGTAGTACAGAACTTGGACTTAAAGCTGAATTTTTTGATGCTCAATTATTAACAAGCGCTGCAGTATTTTGGTCATCAGTCAAAGATCTTGCCGTTACAGATGTTGAATATGACCAAGGCAAAGTTCCGAAAATAGATGATTTAGACACAGCCTATATGTCATCGGGTAAAGGATTAAAAATAAATGGTTTTGAAACGGAAGTTATTGGTAAGTTACAAGACAATTGGAATGTAAGTGCGGGTTATACCTATGTGAATAGTGTGAGTTCAGCAATATCAAACTCAACGACCACAATTCCACAAAACCAAGTTAAGTTTTTTACCAGCTATACATTGCCAGAAAATTGGTGGAATGGGGCTAATAAACTTACTGTTGGAGGCGGAGTCAATTGGCAAAGTGAAATTTTTCAAAACTGGGGAACCGCACCACAAAATGCTTATAATGGCGGAACAGTCGTACAAAAATCGTATTATTTAGCAAATGCCTTTGCGAGTTATAAGTTTAGTGATGAGTTGTCTGCAAGCTTAAATATTAATAACTTGTTTGATGAAAAATACTATCTCAATGTGGGCTTCTATAATGGCGTATATTGGGGTGAGCCAAGAAACGTAACGTTTACAGTCCGC
>NZ_BKFU01000130.1:0-2348 GCF_008980265.1 Acinetobacter sp. TUM15064
TCGTTTGAAGGATAAAAAGAGAGTAGGAATTCAACCACAAATTGAGTCTTAATAAATCATCAAAGGGGTCAATTTTACTTTGCTGTTTTTAAGGTAAAAGGGGTCAGTTTTAAATTGCCGTTGACAGCATTATGCACATCGTGTACTGTTTGATGGTTTTGGAAAACTATGGATTAGCTCTGGTGAGAGACAGAAATTTGATCCTGCCCAAGACTTGACATCGAATCTTGGGAAAATCATTCGGATTAATGATGATGGCTCAGTGATAGTGGATAATCCTTTTCAGTCGCAAGGTGAAGTAGCGAAACAAGTCTGGAGTTTCGGGCATCGTAATCCTTTAGGTATGGCTTTTGATGAACAAGGTCAACTTTGGGTGGTTGAAATGGGTCCGAAAGGTGGTGATGAGCTTAATTTGATCCAGAAAGGGAAAAACTATGGTTATCCAGTGGTTTCCAATGGTGATCATTATAGTGGTTTGAATATCCCTGACCATGTTACGCGACCTGAGTTTGAAGCACCGAAATTGGACTGGACCCCTGTGATTTCTCCATCGAGTTTGATTTTTTATACGGGACAGATGTTTCCCAAGTGGCAGGGTAAAGCCATCATTGGCGGGCTTTCATCTGAAGCGTTGATTATTGTAGACACCACAGCACAGCTAGCAAAAGAAATTCAACGGATAGATATGAAACAACGTATCCGTGGTTTACAACAAGCGAAAGATGGCAGTATTTGGGTGATTGAGGATGGGAAGCATGCTGATTTAATTCAACTGGTCAAACTTTAGTCATATTAAAAGAAATATGACTAAGCGATGAATTTTAAATAGCAGAGTGTAGATCGGCATGGAAAACATTGGCTTGAATTTGAAGCAAGTTATGGTTTTCATTTCCATTATTGATACGCCAATGTGCAATTTTAATATTATCGACTAAGGCGATATCTCCTTGTTGCCATTGAACTAAAAGTGCATCACGATAGAGTGCATCAAAGTATTGCTGTTTTTCCTGATGCGTCCACTCAATTTTTTCACCTGTGTATGTGAAGAGTTCCCAAGACAATTGCATGTGATTCGCTGTAAAACCTGATTGAAGTGATCCGCGATGCTTACATATAGTTTGTGTCGTGTGGTGTGCAAAGGTATGGGTATTATTAGCAAAGACCCACGGTTGGATCGCTAGTCTTTGAGTATCAGGATGGGTGATGACGAAGGGAGAGCGTTTTAAGGTGAGTTTGGCTCTTTTATTGGTTAGCTTGCTTAAATAAAATGGGCTGTTCTTTAATAGTAAACGGTCTAATATATTGAGTTTACGGATTGAAATATAAGAAAAATGGCTCCACGCGCCTAAATATTTTTTTTGAATACTGGTTGGAAACTGGTTCCAAATTTTTTCTAAGTCATTAAAACCTGTTTCCGCCAGATGAGTGGAAGTCTGTTGGCAAAACAGTGCAACATAACGTGATCGGGTTGAATGCATACTTCCTTGGATATGTAAGTTTTGAATGGCATTCTCACGAGGTTTCAATTGTACGATATTGTGATTGTGGTACAGCTTCTCATTATTTATACCGAAAAGTTTTTCACTGTGCTTACGCATAAGTGTGGCAAACCAGCCCTGCGTATTCGGAGTAATACTATTCCTTGGTTCAAGTTGTAAATGTTGTTCAATAAGTTCGTAGAATTCATAGCTGCGTTCTATCTTGAAACCGCGGAATAATAAAATCCCATGCTGATGGAGTTGTTGCATGATTTCAGTACGATGAACTCTACAATAGGCTGCTAAAGCATCTGCCTGCGTATATTCAGGGTCTGCGACATAGATTTTGCAATAATCAGTTAAATATGTAGTACTCAGTTGCATGAGGTGTTCTCTGTTCTTCTTGTTTTTAATTGATTTTATATAAAAACGTTTTGCGCAAAACTGCCCGACGTTCAGATGGGCAAAAGTATAGAACGTAGTGCGTTATATTGATGTAATATTTGGTTGCTATGCCTGATATAACGATAAACGGTCAGCTTAATCGCACTGTGGTTACGAATATCAAAAATGAAAAACTTTAATAATAAAAGAATAGAGGATGTGTGATGCCAAGTACCCAAATTCATGTTCGTAAAAACTATAGTCAGGATGAAGCGCGAGCGATAATTGAAGCAGTCCATACGGCATTATCTACTGCGTTTCAACTCCCCCAATATGATCGCAATATTCGTTTAGTTGAGCATGCACCTGAGCATTTTGCGTATCCACTTTATTTAACACAACCCGCTTCTTTTACTTGGATTGAAGTTGATTGCTTTGTTGGAAGATCGCTAGAGACTAAACGAAGACTGTATCAACTCCTAGTTC
>NZ_BKFU01000131.1:0-2163 GCF_008980265.1 Acinetobacter sp. TUM15064
GAAGAGTGTATCTCCATGTTAGTTCAATTAATTTTAAGTGACTTATATCGCTATTGTGGCAATACTAAAATGAGCTCATTTGTTAAAAATTATTTGTTCAATCGGGGCTTTAACTTTAGTTTTTGGTTGCGTCTTGCAAGCTCAAAATCTTGGGTCGCTAAACTGGCCTATCCTGTGTTTTATTATAAGAAAAAGAAATATGGTATAGACATTCACTGTACTACACAAATTGGTTATGGCTTATATATTGGGCATGGTGGGCCTTTGGTTGTCAATCCAACTACAGTGATTGGAAATAATGTCAACTTATCGCAATTTACAACAATTGGTGCTAATGGTGGTCGCCAAGCAGCAATCATTGGTGACAATGTTTATATTGGTCCAAATGTCTGTATCATTGATGCAGTTAAAATTGGTCATAATGCAACCATTGGTGCGGGGAGCGTAGTCACAAAAGATATCCCGGAAAATGCAACAGCCGTAGGGAATTATGCAAAAGTAATAAACTATAACCATCCAGGCCAGTCAGTGAATAGACGCTGGCCAAAAATCAATAAAAGCGACTAGTTCTTCAACATATTTTTAAGTGCATTCTTGCTCAATCAATCATATTTCAAACACTTCATGTGCAATAAAACTGAGCTTATTCAAAGTCAGGACAAGAGCGATATCATTATGAAAAGCCTACTTAGCTAAATGAAAAACATTAAAAGTTCTAAAGTTATGACGTAAAAATCAGTTAGCACACAAATAAGTTCATATTTCAATCTTATAACTATTCAATCACAAAACAATCAAGAAAAATGACAAATATTAATCAAAAAAATATATTATTAAATTTATAACTATCAATCTTTAAAAGGGTTTGAAACTTTATCTTTAAAACTTAACCAAATTAAAAATGCCATAATAAATAACAAAATTCCGATTACAACGAAAAACATCTCCCCCATAGCAAAGCCTGTAATCACTGCACCTATCCCTATCAGCAACAGTAAAATGATGAATGCGATCCCGATGACATACATATATGTTCTCCAAAGGTAAAATATTATGGACTTCGATTATTACGTTTTCAGCATGTCAATTTAATGTTATTTACATTAAATTTTATTATAATTTGTGATTAGTTTTGCTCCATTATGTTCAATCAGTATGATCATAATAGTAATTTGTGTAAATTTACTAGAACTATTACATATATATTATCAGTAAATTGATCTATATCTCAAAAATGAACACCAAAACAATCAAATACTTTTTTTAAAGATTTTTCTCATAAATCTGTTTAAAATTGGATGCCTACGCGCTACAAGCAAATGTACAACATCGCTGTTTATTTCGAGGTAATGAGTGATCAAAAAGTCTGTCTTTCATAGTTTAGATTTACAAAAACTTATTTTGATCTTAATTATTAGCAGCGTATCAAGCTTGTTTTTAATTTCAATTTTTGTGCTGAATTATGTCATCAAAGAGCAACTCACAGAGAATTCTTTAGCTGCAAATCAACGCTATGCTGCCAAAATTGCATTTAGCACAGATAAATATTTTGAAAGCATGTTAAGTGAACTCAAATTTAGCGCTCACATCTTAGGTCAAAACTTTTCCAATCAAGATGTTTTAAAAGCAGAAGTTTCAAGGCTCAAGAATCAATCCCACAAATTTAACTCGATCACCATTGTCGATAAAAATGCATACATTCGGGAATATGCACCACATAACTTTCGTATAGACCACAAAAAACAATATAAAACTGCTGGAATCATTGAAGCCTTAAAACTAAAACAAACTTATATATCTTCTCCCTACAAAGGACTTTCTAATAACCTTATTGTTCTCATTGCTCAACCTATTTTTAATCATAAAAATGAATTTTTAGGTATTGTGACGGGTTCAATTTATTTAAATCAAGAGAACTTGGTGAGTGAACTCCTTGCCACATCGTATTCTCACAAGAAAAGCTACACCTATGTTATTGATAATAAAAATAAGATTATTTTCCACCCTGATCAAAGCCGGATTGGAGATTCATTAAAAAATAATACGGGGTTGAAATATATTACTTCTCGCTCCTCAGGCAACATTGCTTTAGTCAATAGTAAAGGAATCGAGAACTTAGCTGGTTTTGCAGCGATACCAAGCGTGAATTGGATTATTGTGTCG
>NZ_BKFU01000132.1:0-2016 GCF_008980265.1 Acinetobacter sp. TUM15064
TCATTTGCGCGAATAAAATATTTAAAAAATAATGCATATGCCAATCGAATAAAAACGCGCATCGCAGACATAATAAAAATGACATAAATAAAGTAAGATATAACAATCTGTAGATTTATTTTCCCTAAAAGAAAAAGAACTGGGCTCACCAAAACAACACTTAATAGAATATTTTTAAGACAAAAAATTAATTCATTAAATAGGCTAACACCACGCCATGAGCGATAAAAATCAGTCAAGCCACCAATGAGCTGAAATAAACTGACCACACTCAAAAACATTAAAAGCGTTCTATTATCTACAGGAATATTATTTATTTTAGAAATAAAATAAAAACCCAAATAAATTGCTACAACATCACAAAAACGTTGTAATATTGACACATATGATGCATGTAACCTTGAAGCCATTTTTTGCCTATATTTTGTTTTTCCAGGCTTAATAAAAGTCTATCTTTTATAAAGTGTAAATTAGTTGAAAAGCTCGTTCTTATGAGACACAAGAAGTTACCCCAACCCTATAATTAAAATGATATTATTTACATTTACCACTATACCAAGAATTTAAGTTTCTCAAAGAGCAGTTTGTATAAATTAAGTACTAAATTTTGAAACCAATAGCTACAATTTATAGTAGTATTCACTTTAGTTGCTCAAAACATCTTGAATTCATTCTTCTTCGTCCACTATCGTAACACCATCCCCATTTCCAAAAATATTGCCACGCACTCTTTAAGTGCGCTTTTAATAATATAGGATTTTTATAAGACCCTTGCTCATGTGCGTGCACTACTTGTGCAAATGGATAGTAGATATTTCCAAAGTTATCTGCACATCTCCTTGAAATATCAACATCTTCCATATACATAAAGAAACGTTCGTCAAAACCACCCAGTGTTATAAGTGCTTCAGATCTAAAAAGCATAAAGCATCCATGTAAATAAGGGGCAAAAATAGGTTTTGATAAGCTGAAATCTTTTAGTAAATACTCCCGATCCAACTTTTCAGCGTAACCACGAGAAAAACGCCGAATAAATAAATTGAAAGGTGTAGGTAGTAATCGTGCACCATATTGATTTTCACCATTTTCATAAACTATTTTAGGGAGAAATAATCCTTCAGATCGGCTTTCAGCAAACATGATCAACTTTTCAAATTCTCTTTGATCAAAACGGATATCAGGATTACAAATTAAAAAGAAATCACATTCATTACCATAACCTCTAATAGCAATGTTATGACCAGCCCCAAACCCTAAATTCTTTCCAGAATTAATATAAATGATTTTTTCATGAATAAAGTTTCTTGCCCAATTACTTTCATCGTTATCAATTAAAATAACCTTAGCAATAACCTTAGCTTCAAACAAGCTAATCAATGTAGCTCTTAAATCATCAAATGAGTTCTTGTATATAACTATAGAAGCATAAACAATCAACTAGCGACTCCCTTTATTCATATTTTTTGTGACTGCATCATAGAATGCAGAAAAAAATATTCTTAAATTATTAAATCTTGGAGGAACATAAACAATTAAAAAAGCAAGGTACTGCATTTTATTCAGAATTTGATGATACCGCCAATAAAAATCTAAATCAGAATAAATTGCCAAGTAAAATGCATTTCGTATTATAAAATATTTCCTAAAATCTGAATGAACATTAACATGTTTATTTAATAGAGGAATTTTTATTGATTTATCTCCTATGGAATGGAGCATTTTAACCTGATTTGCAACATAGCAAGAATAACCCTTCTTTTTAGCGCGCATTCCCCACTCTAAATCGACATAATCAATGAATAATTTTTCATCCATTAAGCCTATTTCTCTAATAGCATCAACACTAATTAGGCTACCAGAAGATATAATATGATCTGCCATAGTAAAATCTTCAGATTCCAATGGAGTTGCTTTTATGATCTTAATTCCATCATACCTAACAACTGGAGATACAATATTCGACTTTATATCCCAAAACACAGGCCCAACTGCAGCAACATGATTACCATCATCTAC
>NZ_BKFU01000133.1:0-1966 GCF_008980265.1 Acinetobacter sp. TUM15064
GACTTCAATACCTTTAATTGTGGCATAAGCCGTCTTCATAGATTTGAATCCTAATGTGGCCCTGATGATCCGCTTTAACTTACCATGATCACATTCAATCACGTTATTTTTATACTTAATCTGCCTGTGCTCAATATCTACTGGACATTTTCCTTCTCGCTTTAACCGTGATAAAGCATGGCCATAGGTCGCTGCTTTATCTGTATTGATGACCCGTGGAATTTGCCATTTTTTCACCGTATTGAAGATCTTTCCTAAAAAACAATAGGCTGATTTACTGTTCCGTCTAGCGGAAAGGTAAAAGTCAATCGTATGACCCCGTTGATCAACTGCACGATACAGGTAAGTCCATCGCCCCTTCACTTTGATATAAGTCTCATCCATATGCCATGAATGTAAATCTGTAGGATTACGCCAATACCAGCGTAAGCGTTTTTCCATTTCTGGAGCATAACGCTGAACCCAACGATAAATTGTGGTGTGGTCAACATTCACACCTCGTTCAGCGAGCATTTCTTGAAGTTCACGATAGCTGATGCCATATTTACAATACCAACGAACAGCCCAAAGAATGATTTCACCTTGAAAGTGCCGACCATGGAAGGGATTCATCTGCTGTATCTCGAAATAAATAAGATATTTAGCTTATCATGTCAGCCTATTTGCAACAGTGCCGGTTGAAGATGGAAACTTTGGAGATACTGAACCAGTCGGTGAAGGTGTCTCTGAATTACGTTTCTTCTTTGGACCTGGCTACAGGATCTATTACTGTAAGCAAGGGCAAAGGGTCGTTATTCTTTTAGCAGGCGGAGACAAGTCTACGCAAAGTAAAGATATAAAACTTGCCCTACAACTAGCACAAGATTTAGAGGAGGAGCTGTAAATGGCTATCAAACTTCGTAAATGGGACAGTGCTGAACATCTTAAAACAGAAGAAGATATGCAAGCTTACCTACAAGCCTGTATAGATGAATCTAATGGTGATGCGGCATTCATTGCAAAAGCTTTAGGTAATATTGCTAAAGCTAAAGGAATGGCTCAATTATCAAGAGACACAGGTTTAGGCCGAGAAAGTCTTTATAAAGCACTTTCTGGCGATGTAAATCCAAGCTTTGATACTGTTATTAAAGTGGTAAAAGCGCTGAATTTACGCTTAGCAATTTAAAAAAAACTAGTAAAAAAGGGAGCTTAAAGCTCCCTTTTTTAACTTCATATAACGTGTATTATGTTAATTTTAGGAAATCTTAGTCTTTAGCTAACATAATCTTCAGTTGATATTACTTGAGCATATGCAAATTCAAAAGCGGCCATTAATGTTGCATGGACATGACCAGCAGGTACTTTAACGCCATTAAATTCCAAGTCTAGTGTTGCACAAGCATCATGTATCACTTTTACCTTATAACCCAAATCAGAAGCAGCACGAACAGCAGCATCAACACACATATGCGTCATAGCACCAATCACGACTAACTCAGTCACTTGATTGCTATCTAAAATTTCTTTGAGATTCGTTTTTAAGAACGCATTGATGTGATTTTTAATGATTACAGCTTCATCTTCTTGCGGCTTAACTGTGTCCTGAAATTCAATACTATTTGAGCTAGGTTCAAATATAGGAGATTCAGCATCAGCAATATGTTGCACATGAATCACTTGAGTACCCAGTTGACGGGCTTTCGCAATTACTTTCACTGCATTAGCAGCAGCTTGTTCAATATTTACCAATGGTAATTTACCTGTAGGTAGATATTCATTTTGTAAGTCGATAACTAATAAAGCTGATTTTGACATACCTATTCCTTTACTTAACTAATATTTGTTTTGTTCTACTTATGTTTGGCTTTGTTGCACAAAGCTATTCTTGAAGGCTTCTTCAGTAATATAATTTCCAGATGAAGAAGCCTACACCTAAAATCTATCGTACAACCAATTGGTCCTCGTATAACCAAGCTTTAATCAAGCG
>NZ_BKFU01000134.1:0-1945 GCF_008980265.1 Acinetobacter sp. TUM15064
CCGTTGCCTCAATTTTTCATCCAAGCCGTTAAACGTTATATCCAATTTTTAAATATGGTGATACAACAGTATGCAGATTTACTCAAATATGTGTTTGGTAAAAGGATTACTCTGCAAGATCTTTTTGGGCAAGTCATCTTCTATCCCAATGACTTACCTAGTTCAGCTCAGGAATGGGCCAGTAAAAAGATTAAAATTTTTGCCCTCAAACGTAGTTGGGTTAATGATTATATGGAGAAGCATCAGCTCAGCAGCTTGTATAACAATTGGTTACGTCATTTTGATATGAACATACTAATGGAGCAGAGTGTTGCATTTAATGTAATACAAGCCATTTATGGGCATGATCAACGCAATCAGGAGCTCTTTTACCGCTATTCATCTGCATCCTTACCGCAGTATATAAATCAGTTTACCCAGAGTATTGATCGTATGATTAAGCAGTTGCATATTGAGCATCTCTCAATCAGCCTGACTACTCAGAATGAGGGTTTATCATGAAAAAAAATGATCTGCTGATAGCGAAGATTAGAGAACAGGTTGATTCTGTCTTTTCTGAGATGAGGAATCAGATTAAAAAGTTAAGTGATAATTCTGAATTATTAGATTACAAGTTGAATGCTCTCTGGTATGAGTTTTATGATGAATTAATATGTTTTTTAGAGCAGAAAAAACTAACCAGTAAAGATGCTCAAAAGCCCTATATTCAGGATTGTGAACAGTATTTTTTATCCCTGCGTCAGGATTACTTATCAGAAACACCACTGGCTTATCCTATAAAAGTATGGCCAAAGACCACATTCTTTGATCCAATCCCACGACAAATTCGAAGTACTGAAGCACACCTTCGACTTGGGCAGCAGCATTTTCATATCGCCATAGCATTAAAAGAATATTGGAATGATCCGTGCCATGAAGAAATCACAGTGGATTGGATATGGGGTAGTTTTTATCTAAGTTTGATGTATTGTTCAGGTTGTAGTGATTTAAGTCATTTAACGGCTATAGGAAATACTTTAATTAAAGCAATCATTGAGGGTGAACTACAGGTCTGTTCTAAGCTATACCATGCAGATTACAAAAAAATTATTAACCCTCTAGTGCTACACTACCGAGTACAGCAACGTGCTTATGGTAATCAGATTGATAATAGACAGGTCTATCAGTGGCGCCATATTTGGTTGAACCCCTATTCACAATTGTATATACAAGGGATAAAAAAACGAACTGCTCAGGCTTTGTATACACAGACCCCTCGACTTGTACTTGAGTCTATTTCAACAGTATTAGGTCGATTGCCGAAAGAGCTTGATCTCAATTATCAAATGACTGGATTGAAGAAACTCTTACGCCGTAGTGATGCAAAGTTAGAAGAGATCCGCTCACTTACGCCTTTCGAGAATTTGAATTTAGCTATTGAGTTAGACCCAAATTCAGGCTTAGACATGTGTTTAAGTGAGGTAATGCAAAATCGCTTAAAGACAGTGTCTTTAACTCCTATGGATCAGGTGCGGTCTTGGTTTGATTTGTTCATAGATCAAGATCAAACCTTGCCCGATGATAAGCAAAGGATAATTCCTCTACATACTGAATTCGTCAAGCCAGACTTGATTACAGCACATCAGCAACTCAAAGAAATCCCTTTTGAGTTGATGTTATTTGAACGAGATCAAACGGAAAAAAATGAGAGTCACAAGAGACAACGTAAAAGTGAGCGAATTAAATGGATGCGATGGAAACAGATTCAGCAACGTCTAGAACAAAAGAAATTAGTAAGCGGTATATATGAAAGAAATATCATCGAAGCGCAGCTCAGGCTACTGGCTTGGATCTTTCATCTTAAAGCTCAAAACAAGAAGTTAAATAGTATCGAACGCTATTTAAGTAGCATCGCCAAAGATTATTTATTTCATATCTATATGTTTACGGATGATATAGAAACTAT
>NZ_BKFU01000135.1:0-1927 GCF_008980265.1 Acinetobacter sp. TUM15064
GGCAGAACCCCATTTGCAACATTACTTGATGGAAAACATATTTGGGCTGAAAAGAATTTAGCTCAAATTTAACCTGACAGCCTAGATCAAATATTGGTAACTGTCAGATCAGGTTTGAGCTAGTACACATCAAGTTAAGGCTATTTTTTATTTTTCCTCAATTATAACTTTGATGCTATAACTTATGTAATTCCACAATTTGCAAGAATGCATCAAAATCAGTTAATTGATTGTTATACGTTAAAGAAGACTTAACATTTACTTAACTATAATTTAGACAAATGATCGAAGTCTTAGATAATTAAATACCAAGTGTATGTAGTGTATTCATAAAATTTGAGGACTCTTATAATTTCTAATTTTTCAATTGATTTCTTGCCAAAGCATTATCAATTTCTTTTAGTGAGATCGTGTTTATTTCATCTCTAAAATTAGATAAATTGGCTTGTAACCAAGAAAAAACCTCTCTTTTATCACAATCAGTTTTCCCTATTAATTTAGACAAATTTAAAGCAGAAGATCTTGACAAACCGAAAGAAATTAAGCTCAGTTGTGTTTGATTAGACACCCCCATTTCAAGAAAAGAATGGAAGTCTCGATGATCTTCTACTAAGTCAATTCTACCGTGCTCTTTTAAGTACAAATTTAAGACATCATTATAACAGCCAATATATTTAGGAGCATTGAAACGTGCAATACGCTCAATACTATCAAGCACCTCCCTAATAACTGTATTAGGGTTAACAGTTCCACCTTTACTTAATAAATAAGAAATTCTTTCACTTATAATCCGAGAAACACTATACCCCCACATCCAATGTAAAATCAAAGAATTATAAAGATTTTGCTGAGTATTTGAAAAACCTAAATTATGTGTTAAATTTTCTTTAACTCTTTCCAAAACTCTACGGTATCTTCGGTATGCTGAATTATCAGAAAAATCACCTAGACATAACCGTTCAATAGGTTTCTCATCATTAAAATAAAATGAATTATATAAATTATTTAGTAGTATTGGGCTGATTCCAGGATTTTTCTCAATAACTTTAATAGTAATTTTTATATTAGAAATTAAAAAATTCAAAGTAGTATACAAAGAATCTATATCAGTTGAGCATTTTTTAAAATTAAAATCATTTAAGTTCCTATTTCTAGAGTAATAAACCACAATTAAATTTAGAAATGCTTCTAAATTTGGATTATCTCTACACTCATTATAATGTTCAGATGAATTAATAAAACAAATAATATCTGTTACTGAAAAAACACTTTTTTGGGATAACCTATCTATTTTAATTTTCTGTTTTTTTATTGGTGGCTCACCACCTTGCCATAATTCATCAATATTTGAATCTACACAAAAAATATTACCTTGAAACTCCTTTCCCCATCGCCCAGCTCTTCCAACAAGATTCCAGAAATCAGTCGGCATCATAAGTTTTTTTGTACCTTTTTTCGGTCCTCTAACAAAAATATTTTTACATGCTAGATTAACCCCCTCAATTAATGTAGAAGTACAAATTAAAAACCTCAGTTTATTTTCTGAAAACAGACGTTCAATCTCAGACTTTAGAGTCAGCGGCATATTACCGTAGTGATAGGCAATTCCTTTAGATAAGACCTTTGCTAATAAAAAATCTTTATGAACTTCAGATTTTGAAAAAGCTATTAGCTCTTCAACATCTTCGTAAAATAAATTATTATTAATATATCTATATAACTCTTGTGCAACATTTTCTGCTTCAGCTGCTCCATTAACATAAATAATATTTCCAGAATTTTCTCCAGAAATATTAAAGGCAACTTCAGCTAATCTTTTATATCCTGATGAATTATTTTTTCGATATAAAAATCTACCTAATTTATTTTTCTCACCTAAATAATTAAGATAAATATCCCAATTTTTTTTCTTTTTATTTTGTTCCAC
>NZ_BKFU01000136.1:0-1741 GCF_008980265.1 Acinetobacter sp. TUM15064
TTCTAATTGTTTAAGCCTAGTCTTCACATTTGCCAACTCTTTCGCTTGAGTTGAGAACGGCAGAACAAACTGATAAAGAAAAACCTTCATATTTTTTACCATTTGTTCAAAATTCATTATTTAATAAGATCAAAATTAATTACTAAATATTTATACCATTTTTCTATTATTTATTTATAAAATGAACTATTTTTTCATATATTTTTGTTTTATAGTTACATTTTAAAAAATATTCTTCCATTTTACTATGATTTTTGGTTATTACATGCCATTTCAATGGAATGCATCAGTAAATCACATAAGTTATTTTTGACTAAAACTGTTCAACATGTTCAGCCTCCTAACAAGCTATCATAACGATTAATATTGGCTTGAGGCTCATGACGTAGTTGCAATCAATTCTGTTCTGACAGATCCAGATTGGCTGGTGATGTCGAAGAAATTAAATGCCGCAATTCATTCATTACGATGGATGAAATGCACCATACTATAGGGTCAGTTCACAAGTAACCTGTAGTGCTCTTACCCACACTCCTTAACTGCAAGCAACAATATGACAAACGCATAATCTTCATTAGGATATTTCAGTATTTTGTCTCGGACTTTGAGTATGGCAGGCGGAAATTCCTAAAATGGGACACCATGACGGACTGCGCTAGGTTTCTGTCAAAGCTTACATGCTAGATGATCACGTCCAAACGGACGGGGATAATCAACGCTGACCTGATGCTTATAAATCATTTTAATATGGTCGGCATAGGCATGGACGAGCACAATTTTTCTGGCGTACTGGGCTGGTACACTGTAACGGTTGAGGTCACAGTGAATCAGATGGCGGTTGCTTACGCGTAAGACATGCTGAATATAACCATCAAATGGCTGCTGGATGGTAATGAGATGGCATTTTCCATGTCATAAACATCCATTATCCGATATTGTTTCATGATCGAGTACTATCTTTTGGCAAGCTTCTGATATCGCAACTCCAGCCAATGATTGAACTCATGATGATCATTAAATTTCAGACATTGGATGAATAACCATTCACGAATATTGCCGAACTGATTTTCGATTTAACCTTCTTCCTAGCCTGACGTGGGTGTACATGCAACAGGATCAAATAGGTAATGTACGCCAAGTGCCATAAAACACCAGTTAAATTGCCGTTCCTTGCCTGTCATAATGATATCTACAACGGTCTTGATTGCCATAGACCATTCGTTTTGGTATGCCACCTAAGAAGTGAAAAACGCATTGATGTGTGTCCATGACCTTTTCCTGTATTTCTATAGAAAAAGCAACAACAAAGCATTTACAGCTATGGGCTAAACGAAAATGTGCAATTTTGACTTGATGCATGTCACCTGAAATTTCTACCGTTTCATAACTCCAGAAAAACTAGCACATATCTCCAGGCAACAGCATGGGAACAAAAGTTAGTTTGGATTTAGGACGTAAAACGGACTTATTTCAAATTCCAACATAACGCTGCACTGAATCATAAGTACCTTGGTGGCCTTCGGTCTGCAAGCATTCAAATAAACATCATGCTGTACATCGTTGTTGTTTTGGTCGATAACTGTCCCGAATGATCCAGTACCTAGGATGACGTTATATTCACCAAGCTTAGGTTGGAGTTGAGAGTGGCAGAATAAATTGATAAAAAACACCTTGATATTTTTTACCGCTTGTTCAAAACTTATGATTTAATCAGTTCAAAATTACACAGCAAATACTTATA
>NZ_BKFU01000137.1:0-1739 GCF_008980265.1 Acinetobacter sp. TUM15064
TTATTGCTCATCCATTGACATCGTTGCATCCATTCTTGAGCTTGAGTATCTTCGCTTACACGACCTTCTCTAAAACTTATCAAACGTTGAAAAGGTGTCAGATTACTCTTCTCGATACTAAACTTCTTTTCTTGTCGGCCAGCAATCGTAACTGGCTGTGTTTGCTGATAAGAATTAAACCATTTCTGCTGCTGAGTATAACGATTTAGGTTTATGTAGTCTGTACTTGACTTCACTGGACTAAAACACTGTTCTAATACTTTTTTTGAAATGATACACGGCGAATTATAAATTCGATCGACTGCTAATAAATCCAAAACATGAAGGTAATTTGAAGCCGTTTGCTCAATACTGCTATGCCCCATCCAAGAGGCGAGCACCTGCCATTTATGTTGAATAATCTCTTCTTGAGCACGTGCTTTCATACCAAACAATAAATCCCTCATCTTTTTTGCTTTTACCCAAGGACAATCTGTGTAGGTCTTGATCATTTCTTTTGAACCGAGCAAAGTTATTGCTAGATAGTTAGCAGCACTGTGGCGTAATGTATGAAAACTAAAGCCATGATGCATACCTAATATTTGACTAAACAAATCTACTGTAATTTTGCTGATACATTGATCAGTTAATACACGATGATTCACACTAAAAAGTAGATCATCCTGCTGATTAACCAAATATTGCGCATAACGATGTTGTATGTAACGTTGTACTACTAAAAACTCATGTTCTGACAATGCAATTTTCAATGGTATTTGACGATTCGCACTTCGCGTTTTCAGACGGCGATATGAATTGTCTTGGATATGAAGCGTGATATTATTAAAAACTGTATTTTCTTTTTCTTTATAAAGTAGCTCTGGGCAAATAATATCTTGTATTTTAAGACAACGAACTTCATTTAATCGAAGTCCAGTTCTATAACTTAGTAAATACATCAGCTTTAAACAACTCAGATGATCGACCCACTCTGATGCCGTTGGCTCTTGACTTAAATTTTCTAGTTTTTCCAATAATTTGCCAAATAGCAAAGGACTCACTAGCCGTGCATTGCAAATTTGTAAATGCTTAAAACTTGAATTCTGTAACACCAATACCCCTGGAGCATCATAATTCTCTATACAGAATTGATGAAAATCTTTTAGGCGACCAAAACGGTATTCTGCGCTTTGGTGCATCTTACGAGAGGTTTTTCCTTTCACCGAATCTCGTTGAACTGCTTTTTCATCACGTTCACTGCTGTATTTCAATAGCTGCCGATATAAATCCTCATAGTCATCTATGGATTGTTGCTTTAAATCTAATTTATTGAGCCAAATCTCAAATATAAATTCTTTGCCAAACGATCCTAAGTAGCTTTCAATAGTTGATAATTGAAGCCCTCGTTTTTTTAAATGCATTAACCAGTGAATTAAGCGTAGTTGAGCATCAATTAAAGACTTTTCCTCCGTATTAGCATCAACTATCTTCTCCTCTAACACCCTTCTAGTTTCTTGCCAAAAACGTAGCGTGCGTTCTTCTTTATTCCTCTTTTTATCTAAACGCTCAACTTTTTGACCTTTACGTTTCTTTTGAACTCCATTTGCATCCACTTTTTAGAATATAGAGCAATGCGCAAAATACTTCATAGACATCAACGACTCTTGGACGTGTTTGTTTTCTTCCGCTCAATAGTAACGGTTTAATTTCTTTAAAGGCTTCTCGACTAATGTCGCTGGGATATGGTTTTCTCATGGGGG
>NZ_BKFU01000138.1:0-1694 GCF_008980265.1 Acinetobacter sp. TUM15064
TAAACGCTGTTAGTAATATCCTATTTATACGAATTCTACTTCCAAACACGCCACCGTAGCGTAGGAGTATCACATGTCTAAGAAGTTGCCGATCTACTTCTCTGACGACGCATGGTCATCTTTACAAGAGCTCATGGGTCCAGAGGGTAAACCAAGTCCTACCATCAACACCGTGCTTGAACAAATCGCTGTTCAAAATGAGCTTGTTGAAAAATTAGGGCTTACTGCTGTCCTACCCAAATCCAAAGTATCTATTCCCGTCTCTTTAGAGCGTATTCCTGCAGGTCCGGCCTTCAGCACCAAGGATGAGCAAGACAAAGCACTCGATCTGAATGAGTTCCTGATTCACAACCCTATTTCTACTTTTATTGCCTATGTAGACAGTGAATCCATGCTCGATGCTGGCCTAGAGATTAATGATCCAATCATTATTGATCGCAGTATTGAAGCCAAGCATTACGATATCGTGGTTGCCCTGATTGATGACAATGCCTCGACCATTAAGCGGCTGATGATCACCAATAAGATGTCCAAGTCTGAAATCAAAGAAATATTTGGAGATGAAGATTATCCGCTTCCAGAACTTTGGTTGAAGGCTGAAAATTCGAATTACAATCACATCATTCCTGATGATAGTCAGACCATATCAATCTGGGGTGTGGTGACTTTTAATTTAAAGCGTATTTATCACCGCTCATAAAAAGAAGAATAACCATGCAAAGTGAAAATGAAATATTCGCGTTAGTCGACGTGAATAATTGCTACGTCTCGTGTGAGCGTGTGTTTAATCCTGCCTTGAATGATCGCCCAACCATTGTGCTCAGCAACAATGACGGCTGTGCCGTGGCCAGAAGCCAGGAAGCGAAAGACTTAGGCATCAAGATGGGTGTTCCTGTATTCCAAATTAAAGAGCTGATCAAACAACATAACATTCAGGTGCTATCCAGTAATTTCTCCTTGTATGGCGAAATGTCCAAGCGCTTTATGGAGCTGCTTGGGGACTATGTTGCACCAGGAGATCAAGAGGTCTATTCCATTGATGAATGCTTTCTGAAGCTCACAGCTTACGAGCATCTATTTGACCTGACTGTATATGCTCAAGACATGAGGGCTAAGGCTTGGCGTTGGTTAGGCCTACCCTGCTGTATTGGAATTGGTCGCTCTAAAACCGAAGCCAAGATTGCCAATCATCTCGCCAAGAAAAACAAGTTCTTCAATGGGGTCTGTAATCTGGCCCATATGGACCCATGCTCTACAGAAACGCTACTCGCGCAGGTTGATGTGTCTGAGGTTTGGGGCGTAGGCAGACAGAACTGTAAGAAGCTCAATACTATGGGTGTTCAATCTGTGCTGGATCTGATCAATGCCAATCCTAAAGAAATCAAAAAGCAGTTTAGTATCGTGATGGAAAAGACGGTGCTTGAGCTACAGGGCCTTTCTTGTATTGACCTTAGTGATGATACTGTAGCGAAGAAGCAAATCATCAGCAGCCGTTCATATGGCAACCCAGTGTATGAAATGGATGACATTAAAGCTTCTGTTCGGCTTTATGTGGCCAGAGCCGTGAAACGAATGCGGGAAGATGGCTCAATCTGCAAAATGATTGGGGTCTATATCCAAACCAGTCGCTTTGATAAGTCCGAGCGCTACTCGCCATATATCGTGGTTCAGATGCATGAGCATACAGACGACTT
>NZ_BKFU01000139.1:0-1652 GCF_008980265.1 Acinetobacter sp. TUM15064
TTGATGTGTTTTCACGAGCAATTGTTGGATGGAAAGTATCTACACGAATGAATACAGATATGGTGCTCGATGCATTGGAGCAAGCATTGCACGATCGAGGCATGCCAAAGAATGTGATTCATCATTCCGACAGGGGTGTTCAATATCTTTCCATTCGCTATACCAATCGTTTAGAAGCAGCAAATTTACGAGCATCAGTCGGTACGACTGGTGATTCATACGATAATGCTTTGGCTGAAACAGTGAATGGCTTATACAAAACAGAGGTGATTGAATATTGGCTTTGTTGCACAAACCTATCTGTAAAGGGTTTTTCAGCGATATAATTTCTAAATGAAGAAGCCTACACACAAAATCTACCGCACAACCAATTGGTCCGCATATAACCGAGCACTCATGAGTCGCGGAAATATTGCCATTTGGTTTGATCCTGCTACGCAATGGTATGCGCCATCAAAAGGCAAACAAGGGCGAAATCAAACCTACTCCGACGCAGCCATCCAATGCTGCTTAATGATTAAATCCTTATTCCGTCTGTCTTTACGTATGGTCACTGGCTTTGTGCAAAGTCTGATTAAACTTTGCGGCTGAGCAGCCCCGAATATCAGTGATATTCGTACACCACGCTTTGTAGAAGACAAAAGCATATTGATATTGTAATCAGCTACCAAAAAAGTAGCGATGGGCTGCATCTACTCATGGACTCTACAGGCATGAAGTTTCTAGGTGAGGGCGAATGGAAATGCAAGAAACATGGACCTGAATATCGTCGCCAATGGCGTAAACTTCATATTGGTATAGATGCTAAAACCCTACAAATACGAGCAGTTCAGCTTACAACCAATAATGTCAGTGATTCACAGGTGCTTGGTGATTTACTTAATCAGATTCCACAAGATGAGCAGATTAACTGTGTTTATACCGATGGAGCTTATGACACCAAGCAATGCCGTCAGGTCATTGCAGATCGGCAAGCGCATGCGGTGATTCCACCTAGAAAAAATGCGAAACCATGGAAAGATACAAAGAGTAGCTCGCTAGAGCGAAATGAATTACTTAGAACAATTAAACGTTTAGGCAGGACACTATGGAAAAAATGGTCAGGCTATCATCGTCGAAGTTTGGTTGAAACTAAGATGCATTGCATCAAATTATTAGGAGATAAACTCAGTGCAAGGAGTTTTGATAGCCAAGTGAATGAGATCCATGCACGTGTAGCAGTCCTTAACAGATTTACGGAATTAGGTCGACCACTTACCCAAGTTACGCCTTAAATTTGGCTCAATTAGGGGCGCTTTGCATTTCAAATCTTTGTGCAACAAAGCCATCTGCTGTAACCACGTTCTTTGAAAATCAAACAGCGTTGTCTAATTGTGAGCCTGAATACTTACCTAAGGAAATATCTGGGTAAGATAAGGGAGAGTGTGGAATCGTTAGCTTTTTAAACTGATTTTCTCAAATATTCGGCTTTTGTCTTATATCTAAATTTTTTACCTATCGATAAAATAATTGTATTCATAACCTGCTAAGGATAGTAGGTAATAAGCGTTTAAGGACTAAGTATTAATTAGGGCCAAAACAGCTAACTTACATTGGAAAGTAAGTGATTAAGAGAAAACTAACAGCGCTTAATAAGCCTTATAGTTCCGAGA
>NZ_BKFU01000140.1:0-1613 GCF_008980265.1 Acinetobacter sp. TUM15064
TTGATGTGTTTTCACGAGCAATTGTTGGATGGAAAGTATCTACACGAATGAATACAGATATGGTGCTCGATGCATTGGAGCAAGCATTGCACGATCGAGGCATGCCAAAGAATGTGATTCATCATTCAGATAGAGGTGTTCAATATCTTTCTATTCGCTATACCAATCGTTTAGAAGCAGCAAATTTACGAGCATCAGTCGGTACGACTGGTGATTCATACGATAATGCTCTGGCTGAAACGGTGAATGGCTTATACAAAACAGAGGTGATTGAATATTTAAAAGCAGATTGGCAAGGTTTAGCGGATGTACAACTTGCGACATTAAATTGGGTAGATTGGTTCAACAAAAAGCGTGTACACAGTGCACTAGGTTATGTATCGCCTTTTGAGTTTGAAGCAATGTACTATGATAAGATTAATCCGTTAGGTCAGGTGGCCTAACTTAAATAAAAAAGCCTCCGACAAACCCGGTACGGTTCAGTTTAGCTTTTGAATGTTTGTGCAACAAAGCCAAAAAAAAATACTAAACTAGGATCTGTTGACACTTGCTGTTCATAATTAACCCTATAAAGGTAGCCATAAAAATATACAGGCTAAAGCAACAGAACTTTGATAATTTCTTTTGAGCTTGTCATATCGAGTAGCTATTCCTCTAAATTGCTTTAATCTACAAAACATATTTTCAACTAAATGCCTGATTTTATATAAATACCAGTCCATATGGTCATTGTTGGATTGGCTATTTGTTTTCTTTGGTATATTCGCTTTAGTCCCTGTTTTCCTGATCTGTTCACGCAGTGGTTCTGAATCATAGCCTTTATCTGCACATACCACTTTTGTCTCTTTTAAATCTAATGTTGATATTAAATCAGGTGCAACTTTAACATCATGTGTGGTTCCATCGGTAATCATGAAATCAATAGGATTGCCATGTGCATCAACAATCAAATGTATTTTTGAGGAGTTTCCTCCTACACTTTTAGAAATAGATTGATTCGCTATGCCGGCAGAATGTTGATGAGCACGTACATGAGAGCCATCAATAAAAATCCACTCCATATCGGGGCATGAGGCTAGTAATTTGAATAATCTAATTAACTTACCGCTGCTTGACCAACGATTAAAACGTTTGAAAATAGAGTTTGAATGACCAAAACAACAAGGAATATCTCGCCACGGACAGCCTGTTCTAATTCTATAGAGAATAGCTTCAATAAAATTGCGTAAATTTGAGTTGTGGTGAATGGATAAATTACGCAGAATAACTTTCAACTTTTGCCAGTGTTGATCTGTCAGCATGGTACGAGGCATAGCGAATAGTAAAATTGGGTTTGGCGATTTGATTTTACTACTTCGCTATTTTTTTAAGCTAAAAGTGTCAACACACCCTAATTTTTTATAGTAATATTTGATTAATTTTTATAGAGTAGCTTTGATTTTTTAATACTTTAGAAATATATGAAAATTTTAATTTGTAATAAAATTAGTGATGTAAACACGTCAGATTTAGATATTAACGAAATTGAGGATTACTTGATTTTATTAGAGCATTCTTCATGGAATGACTTCGTCTATAAGGTAACTTTCAATCTATATATTATGAATATGCTT
>NZ_BKFU01000141.1:0-1591 GCF_008980265.1 Acinetobacter sp. TUM15064
TATCCAGTTTTAATACCGTATGATCAGGCAAAATGCATTTCAATCCTAATACAAGACTTTCAACAGACCAATTGATTCTTGGTCTATTTTGTTTATCGAAGCAGTATTGAAAATGAATGAAATTTTTTCTAACTTTGCCATGTTCTTTAAGAGTTTTTAGCGCAATCATAATCTGCTTTTGAACATTCTTCTGCATTGATGGAATATCTAAACATTTTTTCACATCAAAACCTTTCTTCAACGCATATTCATATAGCGTAATCAATTCACCATCATCAAGGAAATCACTTTCTTGAAACTTTTTCACGGCCATCCATTTTGTTGCCAGCTTTTTACTACGGGTAACCCAAATGTGATCCTCGTACGATTTATACTTTATATAATCATGTATCACTGTAGAGACAAATAAATTTTTACTTTCTGTAGGCCGAGATAGTTTGACTGAATCAACTTTATTTACTGCTTGTGAGGCATGATAAAAATCAAACTGCCTGTCTTTTTGAATCACGTGATTGAGATCAATAATATCTTCTTTCGATCCTTTTATATCACCTTGTAGAATCTGTTTGATCGCACTCTCATGGATTGTACATGGCAGGTGATAGATTCGATCGACCACCAACAAATCAAGTATGTGTAGATAATGTGATGCTGTTTGCTCTATGGTGCCGTGCCCCATCCAATCGGCAAGTAACCGCCACTTATGTTGTATAACAGCCTCATTTTGAATTGCAGTATCTCCAAACAAATGCTTACGCATCTTCTTACACTGGCTCCACCCATAGTCTGTATAGGTCATGACCATTTCTTTTGAGCCTAGCCAAGCTATTGCTAGATGATTCGCTGCACTATGCCTAAAATTATGGAATGTATAGCCGTGACCTTCTCCTAGTATCTTGTCAAAAATCATCTGGGTCATTTCGCTAATATAAGTTGTACTTAAAATTTCGCCATCATTAGCAAAAATCAATTTTTCCGTATGATTTGTTTTAACAGGATTATGCATAATACATTGCTTTATATGCTGCTGAACCAATGCTAACTCAGCATCTAGCATAACGGCATTCAAATCGAGCTGACGCTTTGCATTTTGACTTTTTAGTTTTCGGTAAACATTATTACGTAAGTTAATGCGAATGTTAACAATTTTTCCTTGTGTATCATGATTCAATATCAGCTCATGACAAATGACCTCAGCGAGGGTTAGGCCACGGATTTCATTCAAACGCATTCCTAATCGAAATGCGAGTAAATACATGAGCTGTAGTTGATATAAATACTCTCGCTCTTTAGACGTCTCACTTTGTTCAATCTTTAAGGTGAGCACCTGCTTGAGCTGATTAAATAGTTTCGGACTAATCAATTTTGCATCACAAAATTGCACCCGTTGATAATCATTATACTTAAACGTACTAACTTTAGGCACTTGATATTGCTTCATACAAAATGTATGAAATGCTTTTAGTCGGCCAAATGCATACTGTGCTCGCCCATGATTAGCCTTTGGATCAGATTCTCGTTTCGCTTGGTCACGATCATCAATGCTATTTAGAATTGCTTCGTATAGTTCCTCACAATCTTCTTGATTCAT
>NZ_BKFU01000142.1:0-1578 GCF_008980265.1 Acinetobacter sp. TUM15064
AGCTTGAACCTCAATTGTGGGCGGAGGCACGCAGATTAGGATTGCCAATTATTACTGAATTTTTTGGTGGGGAAATGGCTGCCGAACTAGAGGGTTTGCATCAACAAGGATTACTGGGTCCAGATAATATCTTTAATCATTGTACTTCACTGCCAGATGCTGGATGGGAAATTTTGCGCGAGTCTGGAGTACGAGTAAACGTATGCCCAAGATCAGATGCCCACTATGGCATCGAAGATGGTATGTTCGCCATGCAATCAGCTCTACGTCACGGTATTAGACCTGGTTTAAGTGTAGATAATGAAACCTCTTACAGTGGTGATATGTTTATGGAAATGCGTGTAGCATTTTATTTACAACGCGTAATGGGTATGCATCAGAACAAATGTTGTGGTTTAGCACATTCGCCAGTGACGCTTCATGCTCAAAACCTTTTAAAAGCTGCGACGACTGATGGTGCTACTTGTGCAGGTCTACAAGAAAAAATTGGCAGCTTATCCATTGGAAAACAGGCTGATCTAATATTGATTAGAACAGATGATATTAATCTTTATCCCTCGGGCAATGCTTTTGGCACTGTAGTTCATGCAACCGAGCGCAGTAATATTGATACTGTGATGATTGCTGGGCGCATTGTGAAGCGTGACGGTAAGGTATTAGGTGTAAATAGTGAACGACTACGTGCAGCGATTGATGAATCTCGCCAACATCTTTTTGCTGCCGCTGGTTATACTCCAGACATTTTTGCTGAGACATTTCTGCCTCTTGAGTAAACGATATAAAAGAGGACAAACAGTATGAATGTTATCTATTATTTAATGGCCTTTGCAGCAGGATTAGGAATTACTCTACAAACTACATTGAATGCTCAACTGGCTAAAGGAATTGGTGGAGATCCTGTGGCTGCTGCACTATTTTCATTTACTGTTGGTGCGGTATGTGTTGGAGTTTATTCTTTGGTTCGGGGTGAGATAATTCCTTCATTAATTGCTATTTCGACTCAGCCGTGGTGGAGTCTTTTAGGTGGAATTCTAGGTTCGTGTGCCTTGCTGAGCTATGTTGTTCTTGCGCCAAGAATTGGACTGTCTGCTTTACTGGGGCTAGCAATAGCTGGACAAATACTCTCCTCTTTAATGATTGATCATTTTGGGTTGTTGGGGGCTACTGAACGTCCAGTTTCCTTGATCAAACTAGTTGGAACAATAGTCATGCTGGTTGGATTAACTGTTGCTCTATTAGGCGACAAATTGTCAGAAATTTTTTAATTTTGATCGCTACAAATAGATATAGCCGTAAAAGTAACGATATTTGAATAGCTACTGATTTTGTAGACACCTTTTAATTAGTGGTGGACTACCACCACTATCCTAGACAAATTTAGTCTATTTTTAAGACCTTTTTAGTAGGAAAATATGCATTCATAGCTAGGTTCATGAACCAAATATTTTATAAGTTATTATTTTAACACTCTAAGTAATTAATTTAATTGCTTATTAAACATAAGTTTAATTATGAATTAGATTCTAGGTGAACATAAGTTAAATAGGCTAGGATCTGTTGACACTTGCTGTTCATAAT
>NZ_BKFU01000143.1:0-1549 GCF_008980265.1 Acinetobacter sp. TUM15064
TCTTGGGTAAGATGAGTATAGTTCATGATGCAACTTTGACTTTGGTCGGTCGGAAGCAAAATGCTAGCTCATCTTGCTTCTTTCCAATAATTTAATCTCTGTTGCACTTCATTTGAGAATCTAAGAAATTTATATTCATGCATGATCTAAAAGGATTATTCAAAAGTTAATGAATCTCCATGTGTCTCAATTCAAAGATCAATGTTTGAAAAACTTATAAGGCTCCTTTTAGGCTTTTTTGATGCTCTTTCACTTGTTTAGCATATTTTTTTCCTTGGCGTTTCATCTTCCAGCTTGAATGGTAGCCTGTTGGACCGACATTATAATAAGCCAAAGCTTTGGGCCAACTTTCTGCTTTTTGGTTGTAGTTGGAGAGAATGTACGTGCCACAATTAATATTATTAACTTCTTCAAATAAATCGCCAGGGCAAGTTTGTTGCCAATAGCGTGGGATAACTTGTGTTAAGCCAATAGCACCAGCAGGGGAAATAGCATAATTACGGTAACTAGACTCTTGTCTTATAACAGCCGCAATTAACAATGGATCGACATTATAACGATCAGCACTTTGCACAATCATTGGCGCAACACGCTGTGCTGTAGTTGCTTCAACAGCATATGCCTTTTGAATACCATTGGCTAATTTTGCTGAACGCTTTTCAACAGAACCACCACCGAGCGATGAACAGCCTGTAAATATTAAAGCTGTTGTTAAAATTAAAACAGATTTGGTTCTAATTTGAGATGTGGGGAGGGATCTTTGAAAATTCAACAAGCTGCATATCCGTTGGTTTTAGCATTTGAAATGATCATATTCATCAGGTAAAGCGCAGTCAACCCAGTGTGAGAGATGCTCTTTTATGGATTTGTTAAATTTGCCTTTTATTTAAGCGATATTTTCGATGTTAGGCAAACACGCTGATTTCTAATGCTCTTAGCATGATTCCATGACATGAAAGATAGATACAAATAGATTGTATTTAAATAGCCTAAGTAACCCGAATCATGGATAGTAAATAGGCTTGAAATAGAAGAGGACTAGAGCTATCAGTTGAGTTACCACACCAAACTCACAACTCTAGTCCTTATGTTCGATAGTACAGAATTATTTTGTGTAATTGATGATTTCTTCTTAAAATTTGAAGCCACTTACTGGAAATTTCTTAAAGAATGTCACCATTGTCTAAGAATTCGAACCGCTCAACTGAATATTTCAGAAATCATCTTCATTGCGATTTGGTATAAATGTTCTCATTTTAATAACTTCAAAGCATTTTTCTCATCGTTGAAACAAGACAAAAGCCATTTATTTAAAAGTTTACCCTGTTATCAGCGCATGATTCATTTAGTGAATACACATCAACTCGCTTTACATGCCTTGCATTTCGCTGTGATGAAAGATGATCAAAGTTCGTATTTATGGATTGATTCAACTACTTTGCCAGTCTGTAAAAATCAGCGTATTCAGCGACATAAATCCATATCATCAATTGCAACGCGTGGTAAAAGCTCAATGGGATGGTTCTTTGGTTGTAAGCTACATTTACTG
>NZ_BKFU01000144.1:0-1516 GCF_008980265.1 Acinetobacter sp. TUM15064
AATCGGATTGTTATGCTAAGACCTAAAAATCAATATAAAGCCAAATCTAATTTTTTTCATGGAAGTTTTATTAAATTTGTTCTGGCAATTATAGCCATTTGTAGTTTTAGCTTAGCATTTAATTACGATTATATTTCGTCCATACTTTTGGGTAAGTTTCATCCTATTCCAGATAAAAAGTGCCTTCAACAATTCTACAAAGATACACCACCTTATTTAATTAAAGAAAGCTTAACGAAGCATACTTACCCATTATGTTTCAATGGCTTCAATGTGATGTATTCAGGTGTTGCTAAAACACCTCTTTGGGTAGCAGAAAGTTTAACACCACAACGATTAAGTAAAAGTGCACCGCGGGAAGACAACTTTCATGAAGAACTCAGAATTCCTTCTAATCATCGTTCTACAATTTCAGATTACCGTGGTTCTGGACATATTCGTTGGCGTGTAGCTCCAAATGCAGATATGTCAAATGAAGAGGCAAAATCTGATAGTTTTTCTTTAGCGAATATAATTCCTGTTGCTAATTTAGATGTACTTACGAATTTAGAATATGTGATAAGGGGGATTGTAATTAGAAATAAAGTAGACCTTTATGTTGTTTCCGGTCCTATTTTTAGTTCGCGAAAACTAAAAACAATTGGAAAAGGTGTAATCATTCCTAATGCGGTGTTTAAAGCAATATATATTCCTAAAACTGGAACAATTGGGGCTTACTATATACCTAATAATGATTCTTCTGATGTAAAGATCGTGAGTGTATGCTTTTTAGAAGAGTTGCTGAATATAAATTTATTTCCTCAATTAACAGAGGAGCAAAAACGGAACACATATAATTTACCTTTGAGTTCAAAAGATTTGAATTTAAATAAGGAAATTGAATATTCTTACTGGGATGCTGAGAGTCAATGTGAAATTAGTGTTTCTGATAAGGATATTGATATGCTTCAGAATAGATTTAGATTTGAATAAGTAAATTTTTGTCGCACAAAGAATTCGATAAGGACTTATTCAGCAATTTCTAAATGTTTATGACACAAATCATTTTTAAGTCATAATGTTTGAGATCGAACGTTCGATAGATGTCCGCAATCCATCGAATAGCTGAACCTCATTTGAGGTATGAAGATAGTCCAATATATTTTCACTAAAGGATTCTATAATTTCTTTGGGATTTCTAATTCTAAAATGGTCACTTTCAGCCAATTTGATGAGGTGAGAAAGATCTGGAAACATCTTACTTCCAGCAAGTTTTAGAGCCATTTTATTATCAATAGATTCGTAGATAAGTGTATGTGTAATATCAAATGGTGGTGAAACAAAAATGTTCTGCATATCAGGGGAATATTGCAGAGCAAAATTTTTAAGATGTGCCTCACCATTACCGATTGGCTTTGTTGCATAAACATTCAAAAGCTGAGTTCTCCCCAATCCATTCAAATTTAAGACACAACTTGGGTGCGAGGTCTACCTAATTCCGTAAATCTATTCAGAACTGCCACACGCGCATGAATTT
>NZ_BKFU01000145.1:0-1515 GCF_008980265.1 Acinetobacter sp. TUM15064
TATTGCCAACAGAACCAAGAGATGGAATACATTTAAAAAGCAACAAAGACCAAGTAAAGGAGCAAGAGGAAGCAAACCGAAAAATAATAGAAAAAGCATCACAACTAATTTTTGAATTTTTAAAAAGTAACCTATTAAACGTTTCAAATCCGCTTTTATATGCTCAAATAAATTTCCAAAGAAATACAAACAATAGCTTATTAAACGAGTATTTTGAATCACTGCAAAAAGTTTGGATAGAAGAATATAAGTTTTTGCCTATTGTTGAAACCTCTGACGGTTTTAAACCCGTTAACCAAGTTTATTTTTTTGACGAGGAACTATTAAACAACACAGAGTTTTTTTATGACATTTACACTTTGGTTTCGACATTTTATAACAACATTCCGATAAAAGAAAAAATTGTTTTATGGAGCAAATTTGCAAGTGAATGGACAAACGAAAAAACAAAAGGAAAAGCTGACTTTATTGGACATAAGGATTTAGTTGAGAAAATATCAAAAGAACATTTATCTAAGTTTGACAAATATTGCTTAATCAACTACTACAAATATCTAATCATAGAAGAAAAGATAAATTATTTTTCAGAACATACTTTATTACCAAACTTAGACGGGAAATTATGTTTTCTTTCGTTGCTACTTACGCCTAAAAATTTAAACGGAACACTTATTGAGATTGGGAAGTCTTTAATCCCAGATTCTATTGAACGAATAATTCATAAAGATTTTTGCTTTGAATTCCATTTTGACAAATTCAATAGAAAAGACTTTTCAAATAGCGTTAAAACAAAATTGGACGAAATGCAGGCTTCAACTGGTATCTATTTTCCTGAAACTATCAATGAACAAATTTACAATGTTCAATCATTTGACAAAACTCAAAAACTTAATGCTAATTTCTTTGAAAGTTTATTGAAGTATTGCAAGCTGAACAACAATGTAAATTCACAAAGCAAACCTTCATCATTAGTAAAAATCATCAGCAAGTATTATTCTTTTGGAGAAAATTTAATTCAATTATCTAACATTGAAAACCAAGAAGAAAATTTAGACATTCGTTCATCAAGGAAGATATTAGTTCAAATTTTCTTCAACTTAATTCAATATCACAACGAAAATTGGGTAAAAGAAAACATTAACTTGTTACTTGAAATTGCAAACTGCAATGAAGACAGCCTTAAAGAGGTTTATTTGGCTTCAAAAATTTATCCTAATCAAATAAACCAACTAAAAAGCATTAGTGAACTAAAAAGAGATCTTGAAATAATTCCTGAAATTAAAGGCCTTTACAATAAGGTGGCAAAGAACGAAATCAGAAAAGAATTGGTTTACATAGAATTTAATGAATTTGTTGCGGAGGATAGATTTGTAACAAGCAAATATCTAACCACAGAAATTGAAGACATTTTCTTTGGGACAGACATTAACAACATAAACGAACACCCTTTCAAAGTTGAAATACTAAACATCATAAAATCCTTGAGAGAAAAAAAATATGCAGAACTTTTTCCAA
>NZ_BKFU01000146.1:0-1356 GCF_008980265.1 Acinetobacter sp. TUM15064
AGAAGATTTCATTGACACAGAATTTTTACAAGGTATTATTCTTTTAGATCCAATAAACCTAAACTAACTATTTTATCATTTTCAGTACATGATGGCTGTATATCCATATCTAAGAAAGTATAACGGTGCAATAGTTTTTCTTCACTATTATGACCTCCCCAGATATTAAAATTAGAACCTTCATGTGAAAAACATTCAGTTATAATATTTGGAATACCATTTCCAATTAGATCCACCCCTCTAATCTTTCCATTACTATACATAATTTGGTTTTTACTTAACTCAAAACCATAACCTCGAAGAGGCGTTTTAGTTTTCTTATCAATATTATAAAAATAATTAGGCTCATCAGTTACAAAAGTCAAGTTCGAAACACAATCAGTATCATCTTTTTTAGATACTGGTTTCACCATATCATATTTAAACTTTTCATCTTCCTTATATATAACAACAACATCATTATTAATTGGTTTTTCACTTACAATACATCCTTCTTTAGAGTTTAATAATACATAAATTTTATTATCTAAGGCTTTCTTTACGCCTTTACTGCTCTGCAAAATTTTACCAGCTAATAAATCTGATTGTGGCTTCTCTATTTTCTGTTGTTCAATCGATTTAGCATGAGCAGTCTCACCTAAATATTTAGTGTCGCAAGCATTTAAGATTAATAAGCACATAAAAATCAATGTTTTATAAATCACTTTTACCTACCTGTGTGTGACCAATGCAGTGCATCTTTACTGCCGTACCCAATTACACTATATTTTTATTTAATTGCATAAATGTAGACCAGCTGGTATTCTTTTTCTTTCAATATTAATAGTCAAAAATTTTCCAATATAATTAGATATTTTTATATCTACTGCCATTCTCCTAACATGGTTTGAATACCTTGGCTTATCCACCACATTATCTCCTATGCATTATTTTTAATACATTGCTTCAGAAAATTCACTCCTTCAGCATTATTTCTTTTATGGGTCCATCCACTGTCTTATAGCTATGGTAAAATAAGCAAGACTTATTTTTATTGCCTATACTAAAGATTTAAGCATTATTGATTCGATGCTATTGCGTATGTTTGGCACCAGTGGTGATGGAGTCCATGGCCGCATGCTTCATTTTGTAACTCCTGTTGACGGTGCTTATTATTTTGCACCGAGTGAGGAGTTACTGGAAGAAGTGTTGGAAGGATGAGTTTAAATTAGGAGTAACTAAAAATGCTAGTTACTCCTAATTTAATCAATTAATAACAAACTCTCCATTATTATTCAGAGTAATTTTCAACAGCTTTCCATTCTTTGTATAAAATATTTCATAGTTTTTATTAATTGTTATATTGTTAGAAGCATC
>NZ_BKFU01000147.1:0-1350 GCF_008980265.1 Acinetobacter sp. TUM15064
TTCCTCGTCCATTTGAGCTTAATAACGCTATTTTCAAGTTGAACCAAGAACATCATTTTGTTTGCAAATTCTGTTCTTAAATTCCTTTAACTGACAAAGATTCCCTGTTGCCCAACCAAAGCCATGGTGGATCAAATCGTCTATTTGAAATAAGATCATAGGCAAGCGCGAGGAACAATACGACTTTTTAAATCAATTATTAAACTCAAATAGCTGTATTTTAATGTTTTTTATTTATTAAAAGTCTAATGATAAATTTTACTTATCACGCACGATAAGCTGCTTTTATGGTTTTTCAAACAAATTACGTTTTGAGATAAAGTAACTTCACTTGTCAAAAAACTGGTACGCCTCAATTATTTTTTAATTTTCTCAAGCAGTCTTTTCATTGCACTTTCAGAAACAGTGACTGCGACATCGGTTAATTTCTCTTTCAAGGCTGCATCATTGCCTTGCATATAAATCGAGGTGAAATGAAAGGTTTTGAGCTGGATCGGGGTATTCAAAATTTCTAAGCGACCATCGGTAATTTCCTTTAGCGCCGTTAAGGTCGGCACAACGGCAATCCCTAACCCTTGCTCTGCAAGACGCAATAAGGTCGCAAGCGAATAACTGGTAATTGAAAGCGGCTCATCCAGTGCCTGTTCTTTCATTTTGGCCTTGAGCTCTTTATAGGGATAGGTAATTTTTGGATAGGTTAAAATGGTATGCGACATCAATGCCTTAAAAGACATTTGACCTACACCACCTTTAAAAGATGGAGCCGCCAAAAAACTCAGTTCAAAGTCACACAGCGCCTGCTCTACACACTCGAAAGCCAAAGTCGGGCCCAGTAAAAAGGCCATGTCCAAATCCCCTGTACGCACACCTTCTTGCAAATTTGGAGTTAAATCCACCACAATTTCCACAGAAACTTTGGGAAATTCTTTTTGTACTTTTTCGATATATTCAACCAACCACGTATAAACAATCGTCTCCGAAACACCTAAACGAATCGTTCCTGTGAGGTGTTGGTTTTCAGTTAGCTCGGCCACCAAATCGGTTTCCAAACGCATAAACTTTTCAGCATATTTAAACAGGGTCATGCCTTTATGGGTGGGTTTAAGCTGTCGAAAACCGCGATCAAGGACTTTAAAACCTAAATCATTTTCTAGAGCAGTGATTTTTTGGGAAACCGCAGGCTGAGTGGTTTGTAATTTTGCAGCAGCCTTATTGAAGCTATTTAAGGTCACAACCCAATAAAATGCCTCTAGACTTTTTAAATTCACCTTAAATCTTGTCCTTATTCGATTCCAGTTATCGTACAGTAGTTACCACTCTTTTTAAGTGATGATACTTCAGTCTACAAAA
>NZ_BKFU01000148.1:0-1322 GCF_008980265.1 Acinetobacter sp. TUM15064
GAGTGAGCGGCAGTACGGCTATTATGCGAGTTATCTATGACTGTTGTGATACCTGCGTCAATACACCCGAGAGCAGTAAGTAAATTACCGATATATATATCTTTAGGTCGATAGTACTTGGCAAAAGAATAATGCGTCGCGTTACAATAATCTTCTAACGTTTCTGCATTCGGATTAATTCGTCGTAGTTGTCCTTCCCATGAATGTCGATGTGTATCCACCATACCCGGCATCACAATCATATTTGAAGCATCAATAACAGTAGCACAAGTCGCTTCAATACTTTCACCAATAGCTGTAATCATACTGTTCTCGATAAGAATATCTCCCCGAACCATATTCCCAATCATGCTGTCCATACTCAGGATAGTGGCTCCACGAATAAGCGTTTTACTTGTGGAGGATTCTGTCAATTGCACAATGTTTCTGTTGTAATCAGTCATATTCATTTCAACTTCAAAAAAAGAATAGTCAAAATCTAATAGAAATGATAATGCTGTAAAAGCTGATTAAACTGTTTTTATTATTCAGTAAAAGCAAATAATCTAAGAGCATGCGGATAGAATTGGGATAAAGGCATGAGATTAGATCGTATTCAGGCAATGCAGATTTTTGTTCGGGTGGCAGAAGCTGAAAGCTTTGTACATGCGGCTGAAACACTTTCACTTCCAGCATCTACAGTAACTAGCACAATTAAAAATCTTGAAAAGTATTTACAAGTACGTTTGTTGAACAGGACAACCAGACGGGTAAACCTAACACCTGAAGGGGCACAGTATTTAATACAGTGCAGAGAAATACTTGATCTTATTGAGCACACTGAATCAAGCCTAACCGATACAATGCAACAACCACAGGGGCAGTTACGAGTTGATATGCCTGCGGGTATAGCTCATTCAGTCATCATGCCCAATCTTAAAGAGTTTCAAAAACGCTATCCAGACATCTATATAATGATTGGAGTCAGCGATAGGCAGGTAGACTTAATCAAGGAAGGAGTAGACTGTGTAATCCGAATGGGAAGCTTGAAAAGTTCCTCACTAGTAGCTCGTCCTCTTGGAAAGTTTCGTTGGGTGACGTGTGCCTCACCTGAATATTTGCAAAAGTATGGAACTCCGCAATCTCTTGAAGATCTAGCATTTCATAAGGCGATTCATTATTTTTCAGACCATAATAGAAATACATGTGAAATGAATTTTGTGGATGATGACGAAAAAAGAATAGTAAAAATGAATACTGATATAGCTGTCAATGAGACTGAGCTTTATATAAAATTGTGTCTTGATGGATATGGAATAGTACAACTTGCAGAAAAACTTGTG
>NZ_BKFU01000149.1:0-1304 GCF_008980265.1 Acinetobacter sp. TUM15064
TTCGCTTAAACACAATAGGGTAATTGTCTTTGCTGGGGCAGGAGTTTCAATGGCAACGCCAGCCAACTTACCTGATTTTGTTACTTTAACTCGTAAAATATTGAACTTAGATGATAATGAGAAATTTGATAATCCAGATCAGAAGCTCGGAGAAGGTTTTGATCAAGGGGTAAGAATTCATTAACAATGTATTCGTGTTTTAAATCAAAACTCGCCACAACCGACGCAGCTTCATCATGATATCCTTAAACTATTTCCAAAAAAAACTCGTGTTATTACTACGAACTTTGACCTTTTATTTGAAAAGGCATTCTTTAACCTGAATCCTGATGGTGTAATCAAAAAATTTAATGCGCCCGTTTTTCCATTAGGAAGCAATATTGAGGGAGTTATTTATTTACACGGTAATGTAACTGACCCTAGTTCAATGGTCTTATCAGATTCTGACTTCGGTAGAGCATATCTTTCTGAGAGTTGGGCGAAGAGATTATTAACAGATGCCTTTTTAAATTACGATTTTATATTTATTGGTTATTCTTATAATGACACAATTTTAAAATATTTAACTCGATCTTTACCTAAGAATAGAGCATCTAGACTCTACGCATTTGCAAATATTGAAGATGGAAATACTCAGCAAGTCAATCACTGGACGTCTTTAGGGATTGAGCCTTTGATTTATCAAAAAGAAAATGGAACACATCTGCAATTACCTGAAGCAGTAGAAAAAATTGCACATTTTTTAAATTTAGGTTTTTCTGATTATGGGAAGTTTATTTGTTCTAAAGTTGTTGAGTATGAACAGAAGCAATACGAAGATGATTTAAACTACATAAAGTACTTCTTAGGCTCAAATGATAGTTATAAGCATTTTTATAGATTAGCACGCCCTGAAGTTTGGTTGTTTAAAATTAAAGAAGATCAGTCACTATTTGATATATTGATGAAGCATGAAGATGATTTATTTCATTGGTTGAGAGGCAGTTTGGAGACTCATACAAATGAATTAATGGATTTATTACAAAAATATCCAGCTTTAAAGAGCAATAAAAATTTGCTTTGGGTGTTTTTTAGAACATTGGATGATCTGCAAGATAAGAATTGTTATTTGAAGTGGTTTCTGTTTTTGGAGAGTAGTCTTTATCAAGAAAGTGGTTTATGGAATGGCGTAATTTCATGGGTGCTTAAAAAATTAGTTAGCTTTGACCTGGTTACTGAGTTCACAAGAGCATTCAGTGCTTATCTTAAGATAGAGATTAAACCTAAAGTTAGGTTTGGGATAGAACGATATGATATTGATGTCT
>NZ_BKFU01000150.1:0-1282 GCF_008980265.1 Acinetobacter sp. TUM15064
AGAGGTGGTCCCACATGTTTGAACAACTAAAAGCTTATTTATAAGTGATACTCTGCTCTAGTTAAGCTACCTTATTTTGTTGTGGTAGCTGGTCATAGTAAAACTCATCTGGAGTCATTTTGTCCAGACTCGAATGAGGTCGTTTCAAATTATAAAATTCAAAATATGCGTTTAATTGCTTCTTCGCATCCAAAACATTGCTGTAGGCTTTGAGATACACCTCTTCATATTTAACGCTCCGCCATAATCGTTCAACCATCACATTATCAACCCATCGACCTTTACCATCCATACTGATTTGAATGCCATTTGATTTCAATACATCAATAAATGCATCACTGGTAAACTGACTGCCTTGGTCTGTATTAAATATTTCAGGTCGACCATATTTTTCAATAGCTTCATTTAATGTTTCTATGCAAAATGTAACCTCCATACTAATCGATACTCTATGCGCAAGTACCTTGCGGCTATGCCAATCAATCACAGCACATAAATAAACAAAGCCTTTTGCCATAGGGATATACGTTATATCCGTAGACCACACTTGATTACTGCGCTGAATAGCCAATCCTTTGAGCAGATATGGATATTTGCGGTGAGCTTGATTAGCCTGGCTTAAATTTGGTTTGCAATATAACGCATTAATGCCCATTTTCTTCATTAAAGTACGTGTATGACGTCGTCCTATATGATGTCCTTGACGATTCAACAAATCACGCATCATCCGGCTACCTGCAAAAGGGTATTGCATATGTAACTCATCCATACACCGCATTAGCTTCAGATCTGATGCACTCACAGGTTTTGGGCGATAGTAATAACAACCACGGGAGACTTTCAGCAGCTGAGCTTGCTTAGATACTGAAATCTGAAGTGAGTCATCGATTAACTTTTGTGGTTGAAGCGGCCCAGTTTCTTCAACACACCTTCTAAAAAATCAATTTCTAATGCCTGCTCACCGATTTTTGCATGTAGTTTTTTTAGATCGATGGGTGGTTCTGTTGGAGCTTTTGATTGATCGAAAGCTTGCGAGGAAGCTGAAATCAGTTGATTTTTCCAGTCGATAATTTGGTTTTGATGAACATCAAATTCAGCACTCAATTCAGCAAGTGTTTTTTCTGCTTTAATCGCAGCAAGTGCTACCTTAGCTTTAAAATCATTTGAATGATTTCTTCTTGGTCTACGTGCCATAAAATACTCCATATATTGATGTTTATAACATCATTTGGGGAGCAAAATATCACTTATAAGTGTTGTTCAAATTTCCTGATCCACCTCT
>NZ_BKFU01000151.1:0-1247 GCF_008980265.1 Acinetobacter sp. TUM15064
GGAAGGAAAGTTCAGGTCGGTATGGTGTACGTAAAGTCTGGCAAAAACTGAAACGTGAAGGCTATATTATTGCACGCTGTACTGTTGCTCGATTAATGAAAAAGCTAGGTATACAAGGTGTTTGGCGAGGTAAGAACAAACAAACCACCCGTAGCCGAGATGACCAAAAACGAGCACCTGACTTGGTGAAACGGAATTTTAATGCTGATCATCCAAACCAACTATGGGTGGGTGACTTTACGTATATTCAAACTCATTCAGGCTGGGTATATACCGCATTTGTTATTGATGTGTTCTCACGAGCAATTGTTGGATGGAAAGTATCTACACGAATGAATACAGATATGGTGCTCGATGCATTGGAGCAAGCATTGCACGATCGAGGCATGCCAAAGAATGTGATTCATCATTCCGATAGAGGTGTTCAATATCTTTCTATTCGCTATACCAATCGTTTAGAAGCTGCAAATTTACGAGCATCAGTCGGTACAACGGGTGATTCATACGATAATGCTTTGGCTGAAACGGTGAATGGCTTATACAAAACAGAGGTGATTGAATATTTAAAAGCAGATTGGCAAGGTTTAGCGGATGTACAACTTGCGACATTAAATTGGGTAGATTGGTTCAATAAAAAGCGTGTACACAGTGCACTGGGTTATGTATCGCCTTTTGAGTTTGAAGCAATGTACTATGATAAGATTAATCCGTTAGGTCAGGTGGCCTAACTTAAATAAAAAAGCCTCCGACAAACCCGGTACGGTTCACTCCTCCTAAACGCGCGACTAAATCATTGGAGCGTACATTTTTCTTTAAGATTTGGGCCGTTTTTTGGATCATCTGGTCTCCAGCCAAATGACCAAATTTATCGTTTATAGCTTTTAAGTCATTTAAATCTATCATAATCACTGTGGTTGGATGTCCGTACGTTTTACATCGATCTTCCTCTAAATCCAAAAATGTATCCCAAGCACGACGATTAAAAACACCCGTTAAATGATCGGTTAATGAATCCATTTCAAGCTTTTCACTAACTCTTTTTTGTTCATTAATTTTAAGTTCATTTTGTAAAATTCGACTAAGTAATAAACTTAATAGCTCTAATAGATCACTATGTTGTTCTATGCTTTGAGGCTGTACTGATGGATCAATAGCACATAATGTGCCGAAAATAGAACCATCCTCATTGAATAAAGGTTGCCCAATATAGGCGTTTATATCGACCAGTTTGTTGATGCCTGCTTCTA
>NZ_BKFU01000152.1:0-1195 GCF_008980265.1 Acinetobacter sp. TUM15064
TGTACTAGCTCAAACCTGATCTGACAGTTACCAATATTTGATCTAGGCTGTCAGGTTAAATTTGAGCTAAATTCTTTTCAGCCCAAATATGTTTTCCATCAAGTAATGTTGCAAATGGGGTTCTGCCATTGCACACTTTGCCCTGATGGGTTCGTTTAGTATTATAAAATACTAGCCATTCGTCTAGATCTGTTTGTAATGTTTCTAGTGAATCATAGAGCTTCTTACGGAATGTGATTTGATAAAACTCCTGCAAGATCGTCTTGTGGAATCGTTCGCAAATTCCATTGGTTTGAGGGGATGCCGCTTTGGTCTTAGTGTGATCAATATCATTCAATGCTAAATAGAGCTCATAATCATGGTGTTCCACCTTACCGCAATATTCTGTACCCCTGTCGGTCAGGATTCTCAGCATCGGCAAACCATGCTGAGCATAGAATGGCAGAACCCGATCATTCAGCAGGTCGGCAGCAGTGATTGGGGTTTTAGTGGTGTATAGCTTGCAGTGAACTACCTTGCTGTACGTATCGATAAAAGTTTGCTGATAAATACGTCCTACACCTTTTAAATTTCCCACATAGAAAGTATCTTGTGCTCCAAGATAGCCAGGATGATGTGTCTCAATTTCACCACAAGCTACATCATCTTCATGCTTACGCTCTAATGCAGCGATCTGCTGATCATTCAACTGAATGCCTTCTTGAGCAACTTTCATTTCAAGTGCCTTTAATCGCTTTTTGAAATTCTCAAGATTGTGCCTAAGCCAAATAGAGCGTACACCGCTCCCAGATACAAAGATGCCAATCTGGCGTAGCTCGTTACTGGTTCGATGCTGACCATAAGCTGGATATTGAATTGCAAAGTCAATCACAGCGTGTTCAGTTTGTTCATCAACACGGTTTTTCAAATTTGGAGTTCTACGACTCCGATTGATGAGGGCATCGACATTCCCTGTACTGGCAAGTTCTTGATAACGATAGAATGTATCTCTAGATACGCCCATGACTTTACAAGCTTTGGATACGTTTTGGAGTTCTTCTGCTAAATTCAGCAGACCGACTTTGTGTTTGATGATTTGATTGTTAGTATGCAACATGAGAAGTTACCCTTATTGATTGAGATTCGACACCTTTAATCAAAATCGGTAACTTCTTCTTTTTCAAGACCTATGTCAGATTAAGTCTGAACTAATACA
>NZ_BKFU01000153.1:0-1122 GCF_008980265.1 Acinetobacter sp. TUM15064
GCAGGTGCAAAGCCCATGATGCGTGGTTCTACCCCCACAGCCGTAGATGCAATAATCTTGGCACGTGGTTTAAGTTGGTACTGCTCAACCGCTTGTTCCGAAGCAATCAGTACAGCAGCCGCACCGTCATTGATGCCTGATGCATTCCCCGCAGTGACGGTGCCTTCTGCTGTGACGACTGGCTTGAGTTTAGCCAAACCTTCGAGTGTGGTCGAGGCACGTGGATGTTCATCCGTGTCGACCACAATTGGATCACCCTTACGCTGTGCAATATTTACAGGGATGATCTCATGTTTAAAAAAGCCTTGAGCTTGCGCGGTTGCGGTGCGCTGTTGACTCGTCAAGGCAAACTGGTCTTGATCTGCACGATCAATATTAAATTGTTGTGCCACGTTCTCCGCAGTCTGCGGCATGGTCTCTACACCATACATCGCTTTCAGCTTAGGATTGATAAAACGCCAGCCCATAGTAGTGTCTTCAATCTTCTGGCTACGACCATACGCGGTTTCTGATTTGCCCATGACAAAGGGTGCGCGTGACATACTTTCCACACCACCCGCAATGATCAGGTTGGCTTCACCCGCTTTAATCGCACGGGCTGCCATCGCAATCGCATCGAGTGATGAACCACATAAGCGATTCACAGTCGTAGCAGGAACTTCAACCGGTAAGCCAGCAAGTAATGCCGACATACGACCCACATTACGGTTGTCTTCACCCGCTTGATTCGCGCAGCCGTAGATCACGTCATCGACTTGAGTCCAATCCACTGTTGGATTGCGTTGCATCAAGGCTTGAATTGGCACTGCACCCAAGTCATCAGCACGGATTGGAGCGAGTCCACCTGCATAACGTCCGAATGGGGTACGAATAGCATCAATGATGTAAGCGTTTTTCATATTTCATTTTCCCTTTATCTAAAATCCCTCCCAACCTCCCTTTATTAAAGGGAGGAGTTCCCCCTATTTTTTAAATAGGGGGAACTTCCCAAAATTAGAAAGATGGAAGTCCCCCTTTATCAAAGGGGGATTTAGGGGGATTCAAATCATTAATTCTGTTGAGTCGCATCCACTAAAGTTGCACCCGTCATGGCCTGCAATTCTGCAAAGCTTAAACCGTCGA
>NZ_BKFU01000154.1:0-1107 GCF_008980265.1 Acinetobacter sp. TUM15064
ACTGTCCTTGCCAGAAAGCACATGAGCAATATATTCATTGAAAGTACGATGGAAAATATAGAAATACAGCTGAGCTTGTAGTTTCTCTACAGTAATCGAGCCGATCCCTTGGTTCATTGTCCATTCTTTTATTTTTTTATTAATATCATTCGCCATAAGCACGTGTTGAGACTCATGAAGCACAATGTATTCGAACCAACTACTTGATAAATGCAGATCATGTGTCACAGTCTGATTTAGCTGATGATGCTTTAAAATATCAACTTTCTGTTCTGTAATATCTAAATGTAATCTAAGAATATACTCTGGTTTTTTATGACTTTTACTTTTTATCAAAACACCTTCATCAATCAATTGCTGAAATTGAAGTAAATGCATCGGTGATAAGCCTGTCGCCAGACTCAATAAACACGCGGCTGCTATTGCGGCATCATTGGGATGATCATTGTAAAGCTCGCTTTTTAGTACATATATCAGATGTTGAATAACATCCTTACTCATAAAATGAGTGTTGGTCACAAACGGCTGTAGACGTCTCTGACGATGCCTCATCAAATGTTCACTCTGCGGATTAAGTACAGAGTTAAATCTAGCAGTAGACCTATCTGTCGTATGTACAGAAATTCCTTCATCTATATATTCTACGTCCCCCTCTTCATCATAAAGGACCTCTTGGCACGTCCTAATGTATCCTGGATAACTTTTGATAAGCTGTCTTTTTTCTTGCTTTCTTTGGAAAATTTTTAATTTCTTTTTTGTTGGCCAATCATTCATTTTTATTTTTTTACGACGTTGCCGTTGAACAATTTTCCTTTGTACTAGCCTTTTAAAAATAATTTTCATATCATGTAAGTAATTAGGAGTTTTGGTCTGATTGAACACCTGATTTTTAGAATAATTATCCCAGTCACTAAACGTAACCAGTCCATCCTTCAGTTTTAGCATATATTGTATAAAGCACTGTAATAGTCTCTGGCTTTCATCCTTTAAATCCAGTTCAGCTTCAATGTTTTGAATCAGAGGTTTAGCGATAAACCGTAGTAAATCAAAAACCTCTTTTTGCTTTGCTTGAGAATCCGCTAATTCGGCAATTTTTTCATAGAGTAC
>NZ_BKFU01000155.1:0-1104 GCF_008980265.1 Acinetobacter sp. TUM15064
GGGTGGATTAATTCTACTGACATCTCAACGTTGTCACCAGGCATTACCATTTCTACGCCATCTTGTAGTTTGATCGCGCCAGTTACGTCAGTTGTACGGAAGTAGAACTGTGGACGGTAACCGTTAAGGAATGGAGTGTGACGACCACCTTCTTCTTTAGAAAGTACGTATACTTCTGCATCGAATTTAGTGTGCGGCTTGATTGTACCTGGTTTAGCAAGTACTTGACCACGTTGTACGTCTTCACGCTTAGTACCACGTAGAAGAACACCACAGTTCTCGCCCGCACGGCCTTCGTCTAGAAGTTTACGGAACATTTCTACGCCAGTAACTGTTGTTACTTGTGTATCACGGATACCAACGATTTCAACTGATTCGCCTACTTTCACAATACCAGTTTCTACACGGCCAGTTACTACTGTACCACGACCAGAAATTGAGAATACGTCTTCGATTGGCATTAAGAATGCTTGGTCGATTGCACGTACTGGCTCTGGAATGTAAGTGTCAAGCGCGTCAACAAGTGCAACAACTGCTTCTTCACCATACTGACCAGCGTCACCATTAAGTGCAAGAAGCGCTGAACCACGGATAACTGGAGTGTCATCACCTGGGAAGTCATAAGTAGAAAGAAGTTCACGAACTTCCATTTCTACTAATTCAAGAAGTTCTTCATCATCAACAAGGTCACACTTGTTAAGGAATACAAGAATGTAAGGTACACCAACCTGACGAGAAAGAAGGATGTGTTCACGAGTCTGTGGCATTGGACCATCAGTCGCAGCACATACAAGGATCGCGCCGTCCATCTGAGCAGCACCAGTAATCATGTTTTTAACATAATCGGCGTGGCCCGGGCAGTCTACGTGTGCGTAGTGACGAGTTGGTGAATCGTATTCTACGTGTGAAGTATTAATTGTAATACCACGTGCTTTTTCTTCTGGTGCAGAGTCAATTGCAGCGTAGTCTTTCGCTTCACCACCGAATTTCTTCGCACATACAGTTGCAATTGCAGCTGTTAAAGTTGTTTTACCATGGTCAACGTGACCGATTGTGCCCACGTTAACGTGTGGCTTATTACGTTCAAACTTAGCCTTAGCCATG
>NZ_BKFU01000156.1:0-1048 GCF_008980265.1 Acinetobacter sp. TUM15064
CTTAGATTCTCAAATGAAGTGCAACAGAGATTAAATTATTGGAAAGAAGCAAGATGAGCTAGCATTTTGCTTCCGACCGACCAAAGTCAAAGTTGCATCATGAACTATACTCATCTTACCCAAGAAGAACGATATCAGATTTATACATTGTTACGTGAAGGTTTTTCTAAACGTTATATCGCTTGGAGACTGAATCGTTCACCTTCAACCATTTCTAGGGAAATCAAACGTAATCGAGCTAGAAATGGCTATTTCGCTAAACATGCCAATAAAGTAGCTCGAAGACGTCACTGCTCCAATCCTAAAAGAATCCCTTGTGAAATGTGGGCACATGTCATCTCTTATCTTGATCTTCAATGGAGTCCTGAACAGATTGCTTCTCATGTTCCAGTCAGTTTGCATTCAATTTATCGCTTTATACGACAGGATAAAAACAATGGCGGTACACTCTTTCATCACCTACGTTTCAGAAATCAAAGAAAGAGGAAATACGGCTCTCCTGAAACCCGTGGTCAGCTGAGTAATCGTAAAAGTATTCATGACAGACCTATCGAGATTGAGCGGCGGAATCGCTTTGGTGATCTGGAAATAGATACGATTGTTGGTAAGAACCATCAGCAATCATTGGTCTCTATTGTGGATCGGAAGACAGGTTATTTATGGCTGAAAAAGTGTAGCTCACGCAAGGCAGAGGAAATTTGCCAAACAACTATCAGCCTTCTTAAGCCAATCAAAGATCAGCTAAAGACTATTACCGCAGATAATGGTAAGGAGTTCAGTCTGCATAAGTATGTTGCTCAAGAATTAGAACTAGACTGGTATTTTGCTGATCCTTATAGCGCTTGGCAACGAGGCACGAATGAAAATACAAATGGTTTAATCAGACAATACATTAAAAAAGGCAGTAATTTAAATGCCTATACGGATGAATATATCTCAGAAATCACTCAACGTTTGAATCATCGCCCAAGAAAAAGACTCAGCTTTAAAAGTCCGAGTCAGGTATTATGGCAACAACATGGTGTTGCACTTCAAATGCTAATCTAAG
>NZ_BKFU01000157.1:0-1039 GCF_008980265.1 Acinetobacter sp. TUM15064
GGCTTTGTTGCATAAACATTCAAAAGCTGAGTTCTCCCCAATCCATTCAAATTTAAGACACAACTTGGGTGCGAGGTCTACCTAATTCCGTAAATCTATTCAGAACTGCCACACGCGCATGAATTTCATTGACCTGACTTTGAAAATGTCTTGCCGTCAGCCTATCACCTAATAATTTGATGCAATGCATCTTGGTTTCCACCAAACTACGACGGTGATAACCCGACCATTTTTTCCATAGGGTTCTGCCTAAATGTTTAACCGTTTGAAGTAACTCATTTCGTTCTATTGAACTTATTTTAGAATCTTTCCAGGGCTTGGCATTCTTTCTGGGTGGAATTACTGCATGTGCTTGACGATCTGAAATCACTTTTCTGCAGCACTTCGTGTCGTACGCGCCATCGGTATAGACAGAATCTATTCGCTCATCTAGTGGAATTTGATCCAGTAAATCACCTAGTACTTGTGAATCACTGACATTATTTGTAGTAAGCTGAACGGCACGTATTTGCAGTGTTTCAGCATCTATACCAATATGCAGTTTACGCCATTGCCGACGGTATTCAGGCTGATGTTTTTTACGCTTCCATTCGCCTTCACCTAAAAACTTTAAACCCGTAGAGTCGACAAGTAGGTGTAACCCATCATGACTTTTCTGATAGCTTATCGCAATATCAATATGCTTTTGTCGTCTACAAAGGGTGGAGTAATCTGGTGCTGTCCAATTCAAGCCACAGAGTTTAATCAGGCTTTGAACAAAGCCAGTAACCATACGTAAAGAAAGACGGAATAGAGATTTGATCATTAAACAGCATTGAATCGCTGTATCGGAATAAGTTTGATTTCGTCCTTGCTTGCCTTGTGGTTGTGCATACCATTGCGTCTTAGGATCAAACCAGATTGAAATATTTCCTCGCTTGATTAAAGCTTGGTTATACGAGGACCAATTGGTTGTACGATAGATTTTAGGTGTAGGCTTCTTCATCTGGAAATTATATTACTGAAGAAGCCTTCAAGAATAGCTTTGTGCAACAAAGCC
>NZ_BKFU01000158.1:0-970 GCF_008980265.1 Acinetobacter sp. TUM15064
AAAAATGAGTGCTCTCGATTGGTTGCTATCTGAAAATAAGTAAAGTTGAGGATAGACATGGATACTCTTATTTATTAAGGCTCTAGACTAGCAGAATAGATATGTTAGTCTAGAATCATGATAGAAAACAGTAAATTAAGTCACTATAAGATTTAAAAAATTATTCAGTGCTTTTGCATTGATATTCCTGCTTCTAAAACAGCCTTATTGCTTAACTTGAACCGTAATACCATCAACTATTGGTACATGCTTTTTAGAAAAGCAATCTACGATCATCAAACAGATTTAAGAGCAAAGTTTGTAGGTTCTATTGAAATTGATGAGAGCTATTTTAGGGCAAAAAGACAACGTGGTTTTCATGGGAAGTTGAAGCGAGGTCGAGGTACTTTAAAACAACCTGTATTTGGAATATTTGAAAGGAATGGTCGAGTTTATACAGAAATAGTCCCTGATTGTAAAAAGACTACATTACAAAAAGTTATCTTAGGTAAAGTTGCACTTGAAAGTGTAATTTATAGTGATGGTTGGCGTGGATACAATGGTTTGGTAGATGTTGGTTACTCAAAGCATTTTAGAGTAAATCATGGAGTGAATGAATTTGCTAGAGGACAATGTCATATAAATGGAATAGAATCATTCTGGAGCTTTTGTAAAAGAAGGCTAGCAAAGTTCAACGGTATATCAAAAGAGTATTTTGATTATCATCTTAAAGAAACAGAATGGCGTTGGATGAGGGAGCCTAATGAGCTAGCAACAGAGTTGTGGGACCTCATTAGGTAAAACTAAGTGCAAATCTGCTAGTCTAGAGCCTTGCAAAATAAGGCATCGAATAAGACGTGGTTTTAGAAGAAGTTGTAATTTCTCCAAAAAGCTTGAAAACCATTTTAAAGCCTTCGACTTAACCTTCTTTTACATCAATAATGGCTTCATTTAATGTCAGCATACTTTTTAAAACACCACCGGATTTTTT
>NZ_BKFU01000159.1:0-962 GCF_008980265.1 Acinetobacter sp. TUM15064
ATTTAGAAATTATATAACTTGATTAAATTACTTTATAATTTAACTTAAACATCTGATTTAAAGACGTATAAAAAGTTCTTCCATCTAGGTTCAAATCAACTTCTTTACCTGATCGAAGAAGTATTCGCTTACCCACTTCTATAGTTTTTAACCCATTACGAGTATTTTGTATTTTATTTAAAGGGATGAGCGACACTATAATTTCTGTACCATTTTTTGATTTTGCAATTAAATCGTTTATTTTTAACAATTTGTATCCTATTTCTGGAGGTTTTCTCGATTTGAAAAAACTTTAAAACTAACTTTCAATTTATAAAAAGCACTGTTTAGTGCTTTTTATTACTGTCAATTATTGCTTAGATAGCAACAATATTTACAGCATTTGGTCCTTTTTGACCTTGAGCTACACTAAACTCAACCATTTGGCCTTCAAACAGTGTTTTGAAACCTGAATTAGCAATTTCGCTAAAATGGGCAAAAACATCTGGACCTGATTCTTGCTGGATAAAACCGAAACCTTTAGTTTCGTTGAACCATTTTACAGTACCTTTAACAACATTCGAGTTTGACATAATAAATCCTACTGATTTTTTAATAATTGTGAGTCATTTGATTGACTGTTTATAACTTTGAAAATAATAAATTTTGAGACTTAAAATCTGAAAAAACGAAGGATTATGACTAAAACTGCGATACTTAAAGAAGATTTACCGAAACAAGACTTTTTTCTAGTTAAGTTAACTATACACTAAAAATTAATTTAATCAAGTTTTCTTATATATTTATTTATTTATCTTATAAATTTTTAATTTTTACAATAAAATTAAACCTTTATTGTAAATACAGTGAGATGTTGTTACTCTGAAGCCCAGTAATATTGATAAGTAATGAATGCCATTTTATAACGCTGTAATAACAATTCTAGTTTTTTTAGTTTCGGGAATGATGATTTTTTCCCATAT
>NZ_BKFU01000160.1:0-923 GCF_008980265.1 Acinetobacter sp. TUM15064
ATATAAATGTTTCAAAAAAACCACCCGACTGGTTATTTTTAAATCAAAATATCTATTTTAGATTAAATTATGGACAATATCTGCAGTTTATCCACTATATAAATGCGCTATCTAAATAATAAAAACAGCTAATGCTGTTTTTTATTATTTAGTGAGTAGATTATTGTGCTTGTTCAGCTAACCAAGTCATAAACGCTTGGCGTTCAGATTTCGATGCACTTTTCCAAGTATTAATTAATTGCTGAGCATTGTTAGCACTTGGCAGATCTTTTGGTTTCACTACTTCAGCTTTTCCTACCACTGCTTGTGACGTATATATCGGTGCAGGCTGCGCAATCGTAGTTGCTTTTTGAGTGAGATCGGTTGGCGCATCATTAAATAAATTTTTCAGAATGCCAGAGCTTTGCGTTTTACTGCCTTTTTGTTCGACCAATAATTGATTCTTGGCATCATATAAACCAAAAACGGGCTGTTTAGCATATGCCTTTGCATCATCATGGTTTTGTGGCGGATTGAGTAAAGCTAAACGATAGGTCTGCTGATCTTGTAGAATTGGAGTTTTAATGTTCACCACACCAGAGCGAACAATATCATGCGAACCAATGCCAGGATGCTCTTCAAAGAACTGGATATAACGAACACTGATAATGTTTTCGCCTGCATCAATACTATATGTACTGTCTGAACTAAATAAACGACTCTTGACCTCTTGCCCATTTAAACCTTCAATTTTAATTTCTTCAGGCGCGGTAATGGTTACTGCTGAAAATGCGGAAGTACTCAACATCAATACTACTGTTGCAAGGGTTGCACGTAAGGTCATTTTTACACTCTATCCGTTGTTTATTAAAGTTTAGTTGCACTATGCAGTGTATAAATGACAATTTTATGACAATTTCTGAGCCTAGAACCAACCTACAACT
>NZ_BKFU01000161.1:0-905 GCF_008980265.1 Acinetobacter sp. TUM15064
TCCTACTAGACATTAGTACAGACTAAAATTACATAGCTCTTTTTACTGATACTAAACGATTCATGTCCACACTACGTTCTGCAGCTTCGAGGGCTGGTTTTTGTTAAACCACTGAGAACAATGACAAATAATCTGACCACTATATTTTTCCAGAGAGTGGTGTAGGAACTTTTTCATTATTGCTAATCATATCAGCGACAACATCAGCAACGAGCTCCTCTATTCCTGAGAATGCTTTAGACTGATCCGCATCAAGCCAAGACAATGATGGAAACTCAGCACACAACCCAACATACCCATTATCTTCTGCTGACCATGTAACACGGTAAGTATATTGTTTACTATCCATTTGACACCCCATAATGTTTTAAGTTTATGTATAAAAGTACGATTTTCACTTAGTAGTACTTAAATAATCACCCCACCACTGCATCATTTCAGTCCGTTGAGCTAAATAGTCAGCGTGATTATAGCTGGCACGGGTACGGTTCTTATCAATATGTGAAAGTTGTGCCTCAATCCAATTATCTTGGAACAAACCTGAGTCATTCAAAATGGTACTAAAAGTAGAACGTAATCCATGAGAAGATAATTGATGTTTGCCATAGCCCATCTTACGTATGGCCATATTTAGAGTATTAAAATGAATCGGTTGATTGTGTTTGCGTGGGCTAGCAAAAAGGTATTTTTCACCGTATGACCATTGCATGACGTCTTTTAAAATCTCTAAAGCCTGATTTGAAAGTGGAACTAAAAAATCTGGAATCTCATGGCCTAATATGACTTTTCGTCGAAACTGTTTAATATGCAAGGCAGGTATTTTCCAGATTTTTTCATTTAAATCAAAATGATGAGGCTCCGCCAATAACAATTCAGCCCCTCGCACGCCAGTATGTCATTTGAAC
>NZ_BKFU01000162.1:0-898 GCF_008980265.1 Acinetobacter sp. TUM15064
ATCATTATGTTTATACACTTCTGCCAAAATTAATGCTTTTTCTGTTTTAGACTGAGTCTGAATCAATGCATTGGCGATGGTTTGAGTACCGGATAAAAGTTCAATATGAATGGGAGATATTCGACTAAAATTATTTGGTTCACTGATAGTTGCACATAAAGTAACTTTTTGAATTTGTGGATCAATTAATGCTGTATTAATCTTAAATTTACTTAAATATGGATCATTGGAATCAGACTGGACTAGTAGCACACTTTGATTTCGTGTTTGAGTTTGTCCATAGAAAATCATATCCTGATCACCACGCACTTTTTGCGTACTTTGTGCTAAAAGATATGCAGTACAATCAACCTCTAATTGATTAGGAATACTGGTTTTTATTAATATCTCCACCACTTCAGATGCTAAAGCAATGTTTCCACCTGCAATAAGTTGCATACTACCCTCTTACAATATTGTAATATTTCATTTAACTAATTAAGCATATGAATATAAAAAAAATATCTTAAAAATTATTTTATTCGCCCTATATTGTTTTAACATAGGCGGATTCACGCGGCAAGTGCAGCAATATAAAAACCTGCCACCACGTCACTGGGCGTATACCAACCCAGTGACTTTCTAGAACAATTATTCAACTTATTACATGAAAAATTTTATATACTCCATGTAGAATGGAATCATAAATTCATAATTGTTATTAAATAAAATTGAGATCAAATCTACTGTGAAATCGCATTACAATATCTGGATTGCTGAAAGTTATTCCTGTCAAAATGACATTATTCAATTATTAAAAAACTCAAATTTATCTCCCTATCTGACTATTTTTTGTTCTCACAGTAAACAACGTCCTGAACTGAAGTTGCTTGCAGATTATTTTTTTCAACAACCGGTT
>NZ_BKFU01000163.1:0-869 GCF_008980265.1 Acinetobacter sp. TUM15064
GGTTATATTTTGATAGCTAATTAATAGACCTATGAACTCATAATCCGTTGGTCGACAGTTCAAGTCTGTCTGGGCCCACCAAATTTTATAATCATATGCACTCATATGATACTTAAACCCTTAATTCTAAAAGAGTTAAGGGTTTTTTATTGCTTTGTTTAAACTTATATAACTTCGTATGGGAACTCGCTCTGTGTATCCTAGTTTGTATCCTAAATTTAAAATATAACTCAGGGATACACCAAGGAAAAAATTACTGGAGATTCCATAAGTTATGAATGTTTTTGATGTTAATACTCACGATGATATTCGTCTAAGATCTGTATCGCAGAATACAAAGGTTCGCCGAAAAAAAAGTGTTGAAGAAATTTATAAAACACTTAAACCCAAAGCGAAAGAATATCGTGAGCCTACTGATATTCCAGGTTTGTATTGTAGGGTTAAACCGAATGGCAAAAAACATTGGCAATATCGATATAAGAATGATCAAGGAAAATGGGCATGGATAGGATTAGGTAGTTATCCATCTGTAAGTTATGCGCAAGCACGTGAAAAAGCAGAGGCCATGACGCTAGGTGAAATACTAATTCAAACACAGGTTGAGATTAAGAAAATTCAGCTTGAGGAGGAAAAGGCTTTATTCTCGCATCTTATTTATGAGTGGTTAGAGCGAAAAAAGCAGACTTGGGCTGCTGATACTTATAAAAAGGAAAAACAATCGGTTGAACGACATTTAATTCCTGTCTTTGGACATCGACCATATAAATCAATTACACCAGCAGAATGGTTGGAGTTTTTTACTAACAAGCAAATGAATGAATGAATTTATAACAGAATTGAAAAGCTTATTTCATGTTGCTCAGGTGCTT
>NZ_BKFU01000164.1:0-840 GCF_008980265.1 Acinetobacter sp. TUM15064
AATCTCTTATACGAATTCTAGCCCTGCATAGGGCGGGCTAGATATAGCGATTAGACCCAATTCTCTAGCTTCAGACCATCAATTCGTTCAAATTCTTTTGTATTGTTCGTAACTAATACAACATCCAATGCCAAAGCATGAGCAGCGATCAGCATATCTAAGCTGCCAATCGGTTTACCTGTAGATTGAAGATTCTGGCGTAATTTGGCGTAATGCCAAATCGCCTGTTCATCGTAAGGAAGAATCTCTAAAGGTGACAAAAACTTGTTTAACGCCTGTTTATTGCGTTCAGATCCAGACTTCTCTACACCAAAAGCCAGCTCAGATGCCGTGATACTCGAAATCGCAAGCTGGCCGAGTTGATATTGCTTAAAGCGCTCAAAAACTTGTTGAGGCTTATTGTTGATGACATAGATACAAATATTTGTGTCTAAGAGGTAAATCATCTGAACTCCTCACGGAGCTGTTCGCCTTGATCAGCTCGCTCCAATTGGAATCCAACCTCAAACTCATTTATTGCTTCTAACATGACATCCCAAGGATTGTCGATGGGCATGAGTAATACACCACGACCGAAGCTTTTGATGGCCACTTCCGTGCCATTAAAGCGAAAGGCTTTAGGCAAGCGAACAGCCTGACTGCGACCAGTTTGAAATACTTTCGCAATTTCCATAATTACCTCCCGAAACCAAGATATATATCATTGATATATATCTTAACATTAACTCTTGTAAAGTCAAAGTGAAATTAAAATCATAAGGCAATAAAAAAGCCCGACATCCTGTCGGGCTTTTTCATATCGGGGTGCTCGTCTTACTGATCTCGTGCTGCCCATTCCTT
>NZ_BKFU01000165.1:0-811 GCF_008980265.1 Acinetobacter sp. TUM15064
ACTCTATGTACTCATTAAACTTTGTAGAGCTCAAAAACAAAAAAGACCGCTATATAGCAGTCTTTTAACTTAATTAAATAATAATTAATTCATTTTCATCATAAGTGCATAAGCATCACGTTTGTTTTGACGCAATGATTCTATCTCGGACTTCGTCAGCTGTTTTACGAGAGTTGAGGATATACTTTGCTTCCCACTCTGTGAGCCTTTCGAAATCGTACCCGTAAATCGATTTCCACCATGCTTCAAGATTGCCATATACATCCCTCAATTGCTGAAGAGTTTCTTTACTTAGAGCTAATTGTGATGAGTATTGTTTACCCGTCAGTGCATATGCTCCAATAACTTTATTCGTCCCAGTTGTTTCAATATGACCTTTTAATGCTGCAAAAGTACCACCTTGGGTCTGTGTATCATCAACAATAATAACACATTTATCATTGTTTATTGTCCCATCAAATGCTGGTTGGTTGGCTAATCTATGCCACCCATCACCGCCAGTTCTTGATACTTTTATAGCTTGAACTATATTCGTATCAACTTCAAGCCCAAGTTTCTTTGCTATAACTGCTGAAGTAGCTAAAGGAATCATATTACGACCGACTGCTTCCTCAGCATGTACAGGTACTATAATAGTTTCCCGACCATCGATAATTCTTTCTAGTTCAGCAATCGCCTCATCCGAAACTAAATCTTTAGCTAAAATATACGCACTTTCAACATCCCCTGCTTTAGCAGCTTCATACATGTAATGAGAGGTTGCATCTCCAAGACCACGGTCAATAACCGTTTTAGGAAACATATTCCAATC
>NZ_BKFU01000166.1:0-798 GCF_008980265.1 Acinetobacter sp. TUM15064
GCGCAACAGCCATCGCATAAAGTAGAGCTTTATACTCATTAGATGATAATTCAATTGGTCTAATCAGACGGTTACTAGTGCTGACTACTCCATTATGTCGAATATTACCAATACAATAAGGTAGATGTTCTAATTCTTCTGGTTCGTTGTGATTGCTCATAAGTGGAAAGATTAAAATATTTTCTACATGTTATACACAAAAGTGGAAGAAGATGCAAACTGCTCACTATTTTCTCTTCCTTACATTAAATTAACTCAGTTTATGCCCATCAAACACCTTAAGAGTGGAAGAAGTGTCACAATTAAAGTGCAATTTTGATACTATTTAGTCTTATGGTGGAATTAATATAAAATTAAACACTTTTAAGTGACAATTCTTCCACCTTTGATAATTCATCCGTGTCGCTAAAGCAATCAATTTGAAAATAGGAATAGTCTACAGCACCACTAAAGTGGAATTAATCAACACACATTCCACTGTTAAAGTGACAAGCCTTCCACCATTCCGATATTCATGACTATTAAACATCATGTTATCAATTAAATTTTATACAAATAGTTTATCCACAGAATAAAAAACATCTAATGACAAGTCTTCCACTTTTATTTCAATAAAAACAAACTTATCAACATCACAAGCAGTTGAATTATTTTGTTTTAAATTAAAAAATCCACAGTAAAATAAATCACAATGACAATTCTTCCACCATAGTGACAAACCTTCCACTTATCGGTGACAGACCTTCCACTAATTAGTGACAAACCTTCCACTTATAGGTGACAGGGCTTCCACTTATC
>NZ_BKFU01000167.1:0-795 GCF_008980265.1 Acinetobacter sp. TUM15064
GAACTTGTACTACAGTAGTTGGTACGGGGCGCTTTAAAACTAAGTGCAATTTTTCTGCAATTAATTCTGCAATTAAATTAATTCCAGTATGTTGTGTATAGGAAAAACCGCCAGCGGGACGCGGGTTAATTTCTAAAATATGCCAGGCTCCCTGATCATCTTGCTTAAATTGAATATTGATCAATCCATCGCACTGGAAATGTTCTACTAAAATTTTACATATTTCATGACATGGATGCTCGATATAGCATTCTTGATAAAATTTAAATTTTATCCGAGTTACTAAGGCTAAAATTTTGCCATTACTACAGGCAATATCTACAGAACATTCTTGCCCTTGCAAAAAGGGCATAATTAAATACTCAATAGGCGGCTCTAATTGAGCATAAGCTTCTATAAACTGTTGTGTATTACATAGAGTATTAGATTGAAATTTCATAAAATATGAAACATCATCGCTTAATTGCACAAAACCTGCACCATATACGCCATAAACGGGCTTTGCACAAATAACGCTATACCGTTGTTGATATTCATCAATAGCTTGCTTTAATTCATTAACATGAGCAACTTTTGCAGCAGAAATGCTAGGTAAGTTTAAACCTTCGCAAATTTGTCCAAATAAAAATTTATTATTAACGTTTTTATGCTGACTGATGCCTCTGGCACCAGTCACTAATTGAATATCATGACGAGAAAATTCTTCACGAAATTGCTCAATAAATTGACTATGCTTTCCACAAAACAAAAGTTGAATAGAATGCTTTTTACATTGTTCTAGTAACCAGTCTGGAC
>NZ_BKFU01000168.1:0-783 GCF_008980265.1 Acinetobacter sp. TUM15064
TAAGCACCATCTGCAAAACCACTCACAGTAGCTGACTGAAAACAGCAGTTATGTTTAATCAAATTTTTCACGGGTTTGCTCTAACGCACGCATAAATACAGGAAAGATTATCTTTTCTACAAAAGCCATCAAGCAAATATCGTTCATTATAAATATTATACGCAGTCAGCAATTCAGTTTTAAAAGACAAATGAAACCGATCACTATGCATGACGAACTGAATCAACATCAATTATACTAAGTCCAAAAGATCACGACTGATACAGCCGCCAATGAAATTTTTTACTTGTGCATCCTGCCAAAACCAAGTCTTTTTTGCTAACTCACAATGTGTGAGTTGCCAAACTACACTCGGTTATATTGCATCAGAAAAAGACATGGGGAGTTTTGAACAACATAGTCCCGTACTTTGGTTGGCGCTCAATGAACAATATCAAGAAAAACGCTATAAACCTTGCTATAACTATCAGCATCATCAAGTGTGTAATTGGGTCATTCCAGCTGAAAGTAGCGATATTTACTGTGAATCATGCGTGCTTACCTATACCATCCCAAGTCTAGAGAATCCTGATCATATCGTCTACTGGTCCCGCCTCGAACATGCTAAACGCCGTTTTTTATATTTAATGCAACGTCTTAATATTATGCCGAGACCCAAATATAACGATGATGACCGTTCTGGGCTACGCTTTAATTTTTTAATGCCAGAACAAGGTCTGCCTGTGCTGACTGGACATGCCAATGGTGTCATTACTCTCAATGCCAGTGAAGCAGATGTTATTT
>NZ_BKFU01000169.1:0-746 GCF_008980265.1 Acinetobacter sp. TUM15064
AGATCGTGAAATTACAGAGCAAACTTATATTTATTTGCATAAAGATGATTTAGGCGAACTATTAGGATTAGATAAAAAGAATTCCATTAATGTTGCTATTGATCGTATTTATAAAGAATTATCATCACGAGTAGCCCATTTTGTAATTGAAGAGTCCGTGGATGATAATAAGCGTAAAGTTAAAAAAGTACACTCAGTAGTACCAATTATTCGTGAACTCCGTTGGGAAGATGATGCTAAAAATGCTTTGCAGATACGTTTCACCAGTGAAGTACTTCCATATTTTACTCGTTTAGCAAATGGAAATTTTACAACCTATCAATTGAAAGATTTATTTGCTTTGGACTCTGTCACTAGTATGAGTTTGTATTCATACTTTATCAAAAATGAATTTAAGTATGCTAATCAAGATTCTTATGAGGTTGAACTTTCACTTGAGAATATCAAAGCATTAATTGATATTGGGGAGAAAAAATACGATCGTTGGGTTGATTTTAGACGATACGTTTTAGACAAAATTATTGAAGAAATTAATGAAAGGACTAGTCTTCAATTAGAATACGATACCATCAAGAAAGGTCGACCTATTGTCGGAGTTCGATTTAAAATTCTTAATAGGCATGCCACTGAAGTTGTTGTATCTAATACTAATGATAAGACTCAAATCTATTTAGATGTCAATTTTGATGATAACGCGCTTGTTAAAGAATTAGGTGCGAAGTTCGATATGACCGTAAGGTCTTGGT
>NZ_BKFU01000170.1:0-745 GCF_008980265.1 Acinetobacter sp. TUM15064
TAGAACTCTTATTTCTCTCACGATAAGCTAATAAGAAAGCCCTCACCTGAGAGCTTTCTCAATTCACACACTGTACACATACAGTGACATGTACCTTTGTCGAAATCGAATGCGCTATGCAGCCTGAAAGCAGGATGCACAGCAAGAGAGGATTAATTATCCTGAGCAGCATATTTCAAGTTATCCGCTACACGATTCGTCCAACCTTTTCCGTATGTTAGCCATGTTGAAAGTGATGTATAAAACTTCAATCGCTCAGCGGTTAAACTAAGTAATACATCATTCAGATCAAGCGCATTCACAGCCGCAATAGTTTTAGGACCAATAACCCCATCGGCAGTCACCCCAGCAACTTGCTGTAGCTCAATGATTGCTCGTTTTTTCCCAGCATTAATTGCAAAATCCCAAAGCTGAAAAACAATTGCCGAATGTAGTCCATTGGCACCGAGCTTATCCCACCAGTCCTTTTTATAAATTTCTTTGGCTTGGGCTAATGTGAGATTTTTAATATCAAGGTTTGGATAGGTGTTAGCAGCTAAGCCATACTTTGTACCTTTTAACGTACCTACACCAACTTTCCCACCAGTCCAGTTACCTGGATCACGTCTGTCATCACTGTAACCACCTTCATGACCAATCAACCGCTGAAAGGCCTGATCAAATGTAATGGAATTTGTGGGTAACGTGGCAAAGCCTAATAGTTTTGGTACAGGATGAATTTCAGGCTGTTTCTTCAAACGTGCAA
>NZ_BKFU01000171.1:0-731 GCF_008980265.1 Acinetobacter sp. TUM15064
ACTGCAATATCTAAGTGACCACCACGCATCATGGCAAAAGAATCCCCATGATGGAAAAAGGCACCGCCTTGCAGCATGGTCACATATTCTTTACCCGCGTTGATCAGTTCAGGGTCTTCTTCACCTTTTTCAGGTGGCGGGCCAAAAGCCAACAGTCCATTTTCAGAATGTAAGAACACGTCTTTGTCTGACGGTAGATAACTGGCAATCTTGGTCGGTAAGCCAATCCCAAGATTCACATAAGCCCCATCGGGAATGTCTTGTGCCACACGTTCTGCAATTTGGTTACGGCTGAGTTTTTGATAGCTCATGATGTTCTCCCGATTACACAGCAACAGGTTCTGGTTGAACCTGCACCACGTGTTGAACAAAAATACCTGCGGTGATGATGTGTTCAGGGTCTAAAGCCCCTAAGTCCACCACTTCAGAGACTTGTGCAATGGTCACACTGGCAGCCATTGCCATAATCGGGCCGAAGTTACGTGCCGATTTGCGGTAAACCAAATTGCCCCAACGGTCGCCTTGTTGGGCTTTAATCAGAGCAAAATCGGCTTTGATTGGATATTCCAGTACATAATCTTTACCGTCGATGTGACGGGTTTCTTTGCCTTCAGCCAATAAAGTACCGTAGCCTGTAGGCGTAAAGACTGCACCCAGTCCCATACCTGCGGCTTGAATACGACAGGCCAAGTTACCTTGAGGCACCAGTTCCAATTCGATTTTGCCTGCAC
>NZ_BKFU01000172.1:0-729 GCF_008980265.1 Acinetobacter sp. TUM15064
TATGATGGGTATATACGTCAGAGTACATTAGAACAACTGCAAGACTGTTATGAGACTGCACTTTTTCCAGCTTTATTATTTCGGTTAAGTGACTATGTTCCAATTAACCAAAAGTTGGCAGCTATACACTTGCAACGGTGGAGTCAAAGGCCTGAATTTAGTCGGCTCTGTGTTGATTATTTTTTAGATATTGCGGCGATACAAAAGCGAATACGCGTTGTTACTGAAGTTGAAGAATTATTATTGAAAGAGGTTGCTAATAATAAAAGTTATTTGCAAGACACCTTGATTTCATTACAAGGAGAACTTCCTCGTATTTTGTTGGTTTATATCAAAAAATACCAATGGGTTGAACATGATTACTTGATTGAATTATGCAAAGTTGCGAAAGACCAAATAGTCCGTAAATTTTGGCTTGATTTTATTATTCAAACTCAATCAAATCATGAACTTATGATTGAACTCCAAACTTTAAAATTTCGAGATGTACAGTATCGTTTATTTGATGTCTTGTATCATAGAGGTGTTTTAACAACGGATGATTTAATTAAGCTTTGGCACAGTCATTATTTATCTATAATGGATTATGCATATTTTGCTTTAAGGCAATGTCAATTTGATTTTAAAGAATATTTTACTCAATATTCTATTGATAGTTTAAACCGACAACAGCTGAAAATTAGAGCTTTTCAATGGATTCTATGGAAAGGTGATTTACCTCATTTTTTT
>NZ_BKFU01000173.1:0-719 GCF_008980265.1 Acinetobacter sp. TUM15064
TTGAATTGATCTTAATAATTGTGATTTCGTTAAAGAGAAATTAATGCTTTCTATTACATTATCACTAGTCATTTCTCTTTTCATTTTTTCTATTTATATTTTTAAGGAAAATGTGCTTTGGGTTACGGATTCACTAATGCTTCCTGAATATATATCTATTATCCTTATGATGAGCCTAATAGTGGGGCTTTTGGCAGTTGGACTATTCTTATTTATCACTACAATAGTACTCTTTGATTTGAAAAGGATAGTTGAATTACTTAATAAATGATATATGTATATGAAGAGATATTTAATTATTTAAAAGTAGGTTAAAAGATAAATAGATGAAAATAGGAATTAAAAGAGTTATTCAAGATGATGCAACGGGATGTGGTTTGGCTTGTGTAGCTATGATTGTTGGTGAAACTTATGCTGAGGTAAAAAAGGTAGCCTTAGAAAATGAAATTTTGGAAGAAAAAAGAACATTTTATACGAAAGGAAAACATCTAATAACTTTATTGGATTACTTTAATTTTAAAGCCAAGAGAGGAAGAAAAGTTAACAATTGGTCCTCAATTCAGTCTGTGAGTATTGTTGCTATAAACTATAGAGAAAATATTGATTCTTGGCATTGGGTTGTTTATGTCCCAGATGAGAATAAAGGGTATGTACTTGATCCTCATAAAAAGATTAAAAATGATAAGAGGATAGATTTTTCGAGGATGAGACTTAGATCA
>NZ_BKFU01000174.1:0-718 GCF_008980265.1 Acinetobacter sp. TUM15064
TTCCTAAACGGTATCTTTCTGATACTAATATTAATAATTCATTTGGAATAAACGTGATTAAAATTTTATATGTTGAAGATGATGTAATGATTGGTAAGACAAGTTTTCATCTGCTTCAACATGAAAATTTTTTAGTAGATTGGGCTAAAACAGGTAACGAGGCATTAGAGTTCTTATTTAATAAGCTTTATCACATTGTACTACTTGATTTAGGTTTACCTGAACTAGATGGGTTAGAAATACTTAAACATATCCGTAAAACAGCAGATTTAACTAATATGAGCGTAATCATTATTAGTGCCAGAGACCAAAGCAAAGATAAGATTTTAGGACTTAAGTGTGGTGCAGATGATTATATTGTTAAGCCATACGATTTTGATGAATTAATAGCTCGAATAGAGTCAGTATTGAGACGGGGAAAGTTTAATCATTCTATTGAAGACGTCTGTTTTTCTGCAAAAGATGTTAGCTTATTTCCTCAGAGTCAGAGAGTTACAAAAAATAAGATTGAAGTTGATTTATCTCCTAAAGAATGGGCGATTTTAGAACCTCTCATTATGTATCCACAACAAATTTTTTCACGGCAAATGTTAGAACAGAAACTTTATGATAGTGATGAACTTATTAACAGTAATGCTGTTGAAGTTCATATCCATAAATTAAGGCAAAAACTAGGAAAAGAACTTATTAGAACAGTCAGAGGACTTGGGTACTGTAT
>NZ_BKFU01000175.1:0-685 GCF_008980265.1 Acinetobacter sp. TUM15064
TAAAGCTAATTTCGTCCTCTAGTTGGCATGAGAACTGCATTAATGAAAATTCACATAAATGTATTTCAAAAATAATCTGGAGATTTTTATGATTACCCATCGTCAACAAGTAACTGACATGATCATTTCAGCGAAAGTTTTAAAGTCAATTAAATGGGCAGATGTCGCCAAAGAAATTGGTCTTTCTAAAGAATGGGTAACGGCTGCCTGCCTGGGACAAATGGCATTTAATAAACAGCAGGCAGAGAAAATTGGTCAGATTTTTGACCTTAGTGATGAGGCAGTAGCATGGCTGCAAATTGTACCTTACAAAGGCTCTTTACCGACCAGTGTGCCTACGGACCCTTTAATTTACCGCTGGTATGAAGTTGTAAATGTATATGGTTCGACTATTAAAGAGCTGATCCATGAAGAATTCGGTGATGGCATTATGAGCGCAATCGACTTCAGCATGGATATTCAGCGTGAGGAAAACCCGAACGGTGACCGGGTAAATGTCGTATTGTCTGGCAAGTTTTTACCTTATAAAACCTATTAATTAATCGTTTGATAAAGCCATCATATTGATGGCTTTTCATTTCTTCGTAAGGAGATCTTTTATATCACCGTCTTTATCCTTATTTAATTTTGACTATACACAGCTTCTGGGTATAAGAGGAACCGACATCAATATAGTGACAGTTAT
>NZ_BKFU01000176.1:0-656 GCF_008980265.1 Acinetobacter sp. TUM15064
CAAGTGCTACAAATTCAGGAATGGTATTGCTGTGATTTAAGCCAACACTGAGTTTAATACTGGCTTTGGATTCATGTACTTTTGCCCATGCGCACAATGACAGTGAAAGATCAATATGACTGGCATCTAGTGAATACAGCGGATTCTTGAATCTAAATTTATGTGCAGTTTTAGAGTTTTCACAGCGCTGAAGCAGCTGTGTGAACAATTGCTGATACAGGCTGGCGGGCTGTTCTTCGTTGAGTCTTGCTAAGGTGCTTCGCGCAATTCTCTTCGCGCCAAGATGATAGAGCTTTTCCTGCTGGGATTCGAGATTGGATTGAATGTCTCTTAAGCTTTGCCGACAAGAAAGTTGGGACATCAATATGGCAACAAACTGATCCCAGCGGGTGGCTGATCTTAATTTTTGCCCAGAGTGGTGCAGTTTAGCCAGACGTTCAAAATCTTGTCTTAAAATGGGTTTGAGTAATTGATGAAATACAGTATTCTGATGTGACAAAACCTGAGTCCTTTATAGTTAAAGTGTTTGTTTGCACTCATATTTTAACTATTTAGACTCAGGTTTTTTTATTTAGAGCAAACTATGGGACAGCAGTGGCATTTGCTCCCTTTAATTATTTTTTAAGCTGCCAATCATAGATATTTTTACGGTAGGC
>NZ_BKFU01000177.1:0-653 GCF_008980265.1 Acinetobacter sp. TUM15064
GTAATATATAAAGCTGATAACTTTTTAAAATTATCGAAGTTGATAGCTTCTAATCTATCAAACCTTTTTAACTGGTCAAGTTATTAAGGGTGCAGGGCGGATGCCTTGGCACTAGGAGCCGATGAAGGACGTGATAAGCTGCGATAAGCTTCGGGGAGTTGCACGTAAACTTTGATCCGAAGATTTCCGAATGAGGAAACTCACTTAGAGTAATGTCTAAGTATCATTAAGTGAATACATAGCTTAATGAGGGGAACTCAGGGAACTGAAACATCTAAGTACCTGAAGGAAGAGAAAGAAATTCGATTCCGTAAGTAGCGGCGAGCGAAAGCGGATTAGCCCAAACCAATAAAGTTTTCTTTATTGGGGTTGCGGACATATCATAACGAAGAGGTATCGTAATTGAAGAGGTTTGGAAAGACCCACCACAGAAGGTAATAGTCCTGTATGTTAAACGAGAAGACTTCAGATATGATCCAGAGTACCACGGGACACGTGAAACCCTGTGGGAAGCAGGAGGGACCACCCTCCAAGGCTAAATACTACCTAGTGACCGATAGCGTATAGTACCGTGAGGGAAAGGTGAAAAGAACCCCGGGAGGGGAGTGACATAGAACCTGAAACCCTGCACTTACAAGCTGTGGAAGCACAGT
>NZ_BKFU01000178.1:0-604 GCF_008980265.1 Acinetobacter sp. TUM15064
AACCTTTCTCTTTTAAAACTTGCAACATAGTTGAACCAAGCTCAGCTGGGCTACGAGTGTAAGCCATACCTGCTTTTTCAAATGCAGCAAATTTCTCTTCAGCAGTACCTTGACCACCAGAAATGATCGCACCAGCGTGATCCATACGCTCACCTTTAGGAGCAGTAACACCAGCAATGTAACCTACTACAGGTTTAGTCACGTTAGATTTGATGAATTCAGCAGCTTCTTCTTCCGCTGTACCACCGATCTCACCGATCATGATGATTGCATCAGTATCTGGATCGTCTTGGAACAATTGAAGCGCTTCGATTTGGTTCATACCTGGGATTGGGTCACCACCGATACCGATACAAGTAGATTGACCTAAACCAAGCTTAGTTGTTTGAGCAACAGCTTCATAAGTCAATGTACCTGAACGCGAGATGATACCAATACGGCCTGGTTGGTGAATATGACCAGGCATAATACCAATCTTACATTCACCCGGAGTGATCACTCCTGGACAGTTAGGGCCAACTAAACGAGTACCGTTACCGTTAGTTTCTAAGTAGCGTTTTGCTTTAAGCATGTCGATTGTTGGAACACCTTCAGTGATCACAAC
>NZ_BKFU01000179.1:0-593 GCF_008980265.1 Acinetobacter sp. TUM15064
ATCCTTTATTTTTGTCATTAGTAAAAATTTTAAATTTATTAATTGATAGTAATGTTTGTTACAACTTTTTTTTCATAATTTTTATTTCATTTTTTTTGAAAGGAATAATTGCTAAGGAAAATTTACCCACTATACTAATACCAATGTTTTTATATTTGGTAGCTTCGCGTTATTTGGTTTTGCATGATTATACTCAAATAAGGGTTGGAATTGCTATTGGGATAAACACAATTATTCTTCTAAGATTTATTAATAACGGACGGTTGGAGAAAAGAGAACTCATATTAGTTGTACTTTCATTTTTTATTCACTTCTCATCAATTGTTTTTGTTCTTGTTTACTTTTTATTAAAGAAATTAATAAAAAAAGATAGTTTTAAGATTCTATTATTTTTACTTTTGTTTTCAGTTTTGGTAGGTCAATTTTTTTCAGATATTTTTCAGGTTTTGTTGAATAATTTAAGTTGGTTAGAACGGTTGGATGTTTATGCAAGCAATTCTTCTGATGGTGCTGAACAAATTCAAAAATATAGTATATTTCAGTTTTATTTTTTATTTAAAGTTTTGGTCTTAATTTTTTTTATTAAAGGGTAC
>NZ_BKFU01000180.1:0-589 GCF_008980265.1 Acinetobacter sp. TUM15064
TCCATAACAATAAAGACTTATATGGTGTTGATGCGATTTGTAGGATTTTACCGATCGCAGCTTCAACCTATTACCGGACTCTAGATCTCTGCGATGAGAAGCATTGCTTCGCAAGGGAACATCGAGCGAAACGAGATCTACATGATGAGCATCATGCTGAGCAAATCAAACGAATTTGGAAAGAAAGTTCAGGTCGATATGGTGTGCGTAAGGTCTGGCAACAATTGAAACGTGAAGGTTATGTTATTGCACGTTGTACAGTTGCTCGATTGATGCAGAAGCTAGGTATACAAGGTGTTTGGCGTGGTAAGAATAAACAAACCACCCGTAGCCGAGATGATCAAAAAAGAGCAGATGATTTAGTGAAACGTAATTTTAGTGCTGATCATCCAGATCAGCTGTGGGTTGCTGACTTTACGTATATTCAAACTCATTCAGGCTGGGTCTATACCGCCTTTATTATTGATGTGTTTTCACGAGCAATTGTTGGATGGAAAGTATCTACACGAATGAATACAGATATGGTGCTCGATGCATTGGAGCAAGCATTGCACGATCGAGGCATGCCAAAGAATGTGATTCATCATTC
>NZ_BKFU01000181.1:0-589 GCF_008980265.1 Acinetobacter sp. TUM15064
GGTTCAATCGTATCCGCATTCGCCGGCAATTATTTGTGGTGAACGTCAGTTGAGTTATATCGAGCTGGACCAGCTATCAACAAATTTAGCTTCTCGACTAGCTGAAAAAGGCTTGGGCAAGGGTGATACTGCTTTAGTACAGCTTCCCAATGTTGCAGAGTTTTATATTGTCTTTTTTGCCTTGCTTAAGGCAGGCGTGGTTGTGCTCAATGCGCTATATAGTCATCGCCAATATGAACTAAATGCCTTTATTAAACAGATTCAACCTAAGCTTTTAATTGGTTCTCGTCAGCATGAAGTCTTTAGCAATAATCAATTTATTGACTCACTTCATGAAGTAAATTTAAGTCCTGAAATTATTTTGATGCTTAATCATCAAGCTACCGATTTCGGACTATTAGACTGGATTGAAACACCAGCAAAGACCTTTGTCGATTTTTCATCTACACCTGCTGATGAAGTTGCTTTCTTTCAGTTGTCAGGTGGAAGTACGGGAACACCAAAACTTATTCCAAGAACGCATAATGACTACGACTATAGTGTGCGGGCCAGTGCCGAGATTTGCGGTTTAAACTCGAATACACGGTTA
>NZ_BKFU01000182.1:0-560 GCF_008980265.1 Acinetobacter sp. TUM15064
GTTACCTACTCGATCTATGACAACGAACGTTAATTCTTCTCCATGTAAATACACTTGATAGAAGTAACCCGTTATATTACCAGTGCTATCTGCATAACCATATCCTATAGATTCACCCGCAGCATTTGTGATTTCTATCCGACTATTTGCTTCCGCTTGTGCTGTAAAGTTTTGGCCATTCGCATCAAGTACAATATTTTTAATCGGATTTGGTGCAATATCATCAAATGGAGCCTTAACTGAAACAGCTTCACTCACATTTCCAGCTCGGTCTTTAACAGTGACTGTGAACTCTTCACCATGTAAATTATTGCTACCTAAGAAAATAGTAAATGTACCGTCCGAGTTTATGGTGTTATCCCATATATTCACGAGCTGACCATTATGATCAAAAACCTGAATCGTAGTATTCAGTTCTGCTACACCCGTAAGATATGAACCATCTTCTGAGAAAACTAAATTACTGGCTGGTGTAGGAGCAACCGTATCAGCGGTAATTACAGTATCGGTGCTTACTTGTCCGCGAGCATCCTTAATTGATAAGAAAAATTGCTCGCCAT
>NZ_BKFU01000183.1:0-542 GCF_008980265.1 Acinetobacter sp. TUM15064
AACATACTTACAATAAGTTTTTTATATTTAATGTGTTGCAGCATCCAATCACCTTTAACTTATGCAGATAGTGTAATCAGATTACGTCCTTGCATTTCGGCAGGAACAGGAATCTGCATTAAATTGAGAATTGTCGCTGCTACGTCTGCAAGCACACCACCTTCTGCAATTGTTGCTTGTGTTGGACCAACATAGATAAACGGCACAAGCTCGGTTGTATGTTGAGTATGCACTTGCCCACTTTCATAGTCTTGCATTTGTTCAACGTTACCATGGTCAGCAGTAATGAGCATATGGCCTTTTTTCGCCATAACTGCCTCATAGACACGACCTAAACAAGTATCAACCGCTTCAACTGCTTTAACCGCAGCATCAAATACACCTGTATGACCGACCATATCACCATTTGCATAGTTCACAACCAATAAGTCGTATTCACCTGAATTAATTGCCTTAACCAACTCATCAGTGACTTCATAAGCACTCATTTCAGGCTTAAGGTCATCTGTCGCCACGCTTGGAGACGGAATTACAATACGTTT
>NZ_BKFU01000184.1:0-530 GCF_008980265.1 Acinetobacter sp. TUM15064
ATGCTAGAGATGAAAGATTAGCTTCATTAGTTGATGAAAGTGTTGATACTTTCTATTCTTGTAACTTATGTCAATCATTTGCACCAGCTCATGTTTGTGTTGTTACTCCTGAAAGACTTGGTCTTTGTGGAGCAGTTAGCTGGTTAGATGCTAAGGCTACTAAAGAATTAGACCCAACAGGTCCTTGTCAACCAATAGAAAAAGGCGAGTGCTTAGATGATAGAACAGGTGTATGGAATTCAGTAAATGAAACTGTAAACCAAATATCTCAAGGTGCAGTTGAATCTGTTACATTATACTCTATACTAGAAGACCCAATGACTTCTTGTGGATGCTTCGAATGTATCTGTGGTATAATGCCAGAAGCAAATGGATTTGTTGTAGTTAACAGAGAATTTGCAAGTGTTACTCCAGTTGGTATGACTTTCGGAGAACTTGCTTCTATGACAGGTGGAGGAGTTCAAACTCCAGGATTTATGGGACACGGAAGACATTTCATATCTTCTAAAAAATTCGCTTATGCAGAAGGT
>NZ_BKFU01000185.1:0-527 GCF_008980265.1 Acinetobacter sp. TUM15064
CAGCTTCTAATTTATTGTCTACCCCCTCTATTGTAACGATGGATAATGAAGAAGCTTATATTGTTGTCGGTCAGAACGTTCCATTTGTAACAGGATCGGTCACTACAAACAGTACGGGGATCAACCCCTACACCACGGTTGAACGTAAAGATGTCGGTGTGACATTAAAAGTTATACCTCACATAGGTGAAAATGGCACAGTTCGACTTGAAATTGAACAAGAAGTTTCAAATGTTCAGGCGAGTAAGGGGCAGGCTGCCGATTTGATTACAAACAAACGTGCTATAAAAACAGCCGTATTGGCTGAGCATGGACAGACAGTAGTCTTGGGTGGCTTAGTATCTGACGATGTTGAATTTAACCGTCAAGGTATTCCTGGGTTAAGCAGTATTCCATACTTAGGTAGATTATTCCGCTCGGATACTCGAAGTAATGTGAAGCGTAACCTTCTTGTTTTTATCCACCCAACAATTGTGGGTGATGCAAATGATGTGCGCCGTTTGTCTCAGCAGCGCTATAGCCAGCTT
>NZ_BKFU01000186.1:0-526 GCF_008980265.1 Acinetobacter sp. TUM15064
AGAAAGATGGAAGTCCCCCTTTATCAAAGGGGGATTTAGGGGGATTCAAATCATTAATTCTGTTGAGTCGCATCCACTAAAGTTGCACCCGTCATGGCCTGCAATTCTGCAAAGCTTAAACCGTCGACTTTCTCAATCACTTTTAAACCCTCTGCGGTGACATCAATCACACACAGGTCGGTGTAAATACGGTCTACACACTTCAAACCTGTCGCTGGATAGCTCAGTTCAGCCACGACCTTCGGTTCACCTTGTTTGGTCACATGGTCGGTGGTGATAAAGACTTTCTTGGCACCGACAGCTAAGTCCATTGCACCGCCAACCGCAGGAATCGCATCAGGTGCACCGGTATGCCAATTGGCCAAGTCACCATTGGCTGCCACTTGAAAGGCACCGAGGACTGCAATATCTAAGTGACCACCACGCATCATGGCAAAAGAATCCCCATGATGGAAAAAGGCACCGCCTTGCAGCATGGTCACATATTCTTTACCCGCGTTGATCAGTTCAGGGTCTTCTTCACCTT
>NZ_BKFU01000187.1:0-526 GCF_008980265.1 Acinetobacter sp. TUM15064
AGAAAGATGGAAGTCCCCCTTTATCAAAGGGGGATTTAGGGGGATTCAAATCATTAATTCTGTTGAGTCGCATCCACTAAAGTTGCACCCGTCATGGCCTGCAATTCTGCAAAGCTTAAACCGTCGATTTTCTCAATCACTTTTAAACCCTCTGCGGTGACATCAATCACACACAGGTCGGTATAAATACGGTCTACACACTTCAAACCTGTTGCGGGATAGCTCAGTTCAGCCACGATTTTCGGTTCACCTTGTTTGGTCACATGATCGGTGGTGATAAAGACTTTCTTGGCACCGACAGCTAAGTCCATTGCACCGCCAACCGCAGGAATCGCATCAGGTGCACCGGTATGCCAATTGGCCAAGTCACCATTGGCTGCGACTTGAAAGGCACCTAGTACTGCAATATCTAAGTGACCACCACGCATCATGGCAAAAGAATCCCCATGATGGAAAAAGGCACCGCCTTGCAGCATGGTCACATATTCTTTACCCGCGTTGATCAGTTCAGGGTCTTCTTCACCTT
>NZ_BKFU01000188.1:0-526 GCF_008980265.1 Acinetobacter sp. TUM15064
ATAAAGCAAATAACCCTAATGCCTTATATTTTTGTTGATAAGACCATAAGTATTGAATCATGGCCAAACACACACTGCCTGTCGTAAAAAATACAGCTGCAGCAGTGAGTAGACCATTTGAGCGCAGACTTTGCGTATCTCCTCCCCACAACATGGTCGCAAAAGGTAACAGAAACAAACTCAATACGAGGAGTAATATGCTGGTTGCGAGCGTCATTTGTATATGTTGCTCGGGCTGTGAATAAGCGCCTGCCCGTAAAATTTGAGGTCCCCCTCCTAAAGAGGGAAATGCGCCAAATGCAGCACTCAGGCTCAGCATTAATACAAAACTGGCGAGTGCCGCATGTCCAAAATACCATGCCAAATACAGACTAAAGAGTAATTGTAAGAATCGTGCAGACCCTACACCGACCACCATAATCACATGAGGGTTCATGGCTACTTAGACAAATGGTGTGAATGGGAAATATACGCTTGTTTTTCTGCTTGGGTGAATCGTTCAGCAATCTTTTTTGCAGGAACGCCC
>NZ_BKFU01000189.1:0-519 GCF_008980265.1 Acinetobacter sp. TUM15064
CCAACACACTGTTCAACGACTTGTTGCATAGCACTTGTATAGTAGCCCTCACCACATCCGATATCGAGTATTGCTTTTACATCTAGTTGCTTTAATAAAGCGACTACAGCCTGTTGTAAAGGCTGATAATAACCATCTTGCAAGAAAGCTCGTCGCGCATCGACTGACTCGGGAGTATCCCCTGGGTTTTTACTATGTTTATGTTGCACCACATGTAAATTGACATAGCCTTGTTTAGCTACATCATAACTATGTCCTTGCTCACATCGCCAAGTTCGTTCAGTTAAATTCAGGGACTGACGACACACAGGACACATTAAAACTTGCTTAGCCACTTTTAATTATTCTCTTGTTCTTTTTGTTGTAAATAAGTCTTTGCGTGTAGTCCAACAAAGGTACGACCTGCATTTGTACCATTAATCCATTCATCTACCTGAAACAAATCAAACAGACCTACTTTGACTAACGTTGGAATTGCGATCTTTAGCTCTTCCTCAATTTGTCCTCTTTGCCCTGCAT
>NZ_BKFU01000190.1:0-514 GCF_008980265.1 Acinetobacter sp. TUM15064
GTGTTAAGTAATGCGACATAACTTTACCCATAAAAAAAGCCCAATCACATATTGGGCTGCTATCAGGAACTTTCAACCTTAATTTTACTCTTCAGATTTATCCTTAGGCGAATTTTCTTTCATATTTCCTCTAGCTGAATCGATAACACCAGAAGTTTGATCTACAACTTTCCCTAGCAATTGCGTAATATTATTCGGTAAATCTTTTAATTTTTGATTCAGATTCTGATCTTGCTCATCTTTGCCAAAATAGACATCGACAAGCTTCTCATGAATTTCAACTTTCTTCTCATTAGGCATAGCTGAAATAAATGGTTTCAAAGCAGTCAATCTTAAATAAATACCCTCATTTTTTTTCCAGAATATATAACTTCTTGACGCCAAGCGAGAAGTATAAGCAACAGCAGAAAATATAATTAATGAAAATATCAAACGAATACCTAGATATTTCAATTCATTACTATTTATAACTAATTTATTTTTAATTAAACGATCATGAAATTCAGCTAAACTT
>NZ_BKFU01000191.1:0-514 GCF_008980265.1 Acinetobacter sp. TUM15064
GGTTGGCGCCAGTCATCTTTTAAAGCACCTGCCCCAGGGTTACCTAACAGTAAGAAGATAAAAGCAGTAAATGCGGGGATGAGAATGCTAAAAATAGGCGTGTGTTGTTGCCAAAAAGATAAAAAATCAAACATCACGGCTCATCCTCACGTGGGTCGTATGTTGGGGAAGCATCTTCTTTAGCATCAACATGATCACTACCTGATTCATAACGGCTACGTAGCGCAAGTTGTACAATAAACGCTGTAGTTGCAAAACCGATCACGATGGCGGTTAACACCAACGCTTGAGGGAGTGGATCGGTTATTTTTGTCGTTTCAGTTAAAATTGCTGGTGAGCTGATTTGTAATCGACCCATAGCAAATAAAAATAGGTTTACTGCATAACCGATTACAGCCAATCCGAGCACAACAGGGAAAGTACGAGCACGTAAAATCAGATAAATACCTGTGGCAACAAGTAAACCAATAGCAGAAGCCAGTAAGAATTCTAAACTGATCATGATGATTCCTCC
>NZ_BKFU01000192.1:0-501 GCF_008980265.1 Acinetobacter sp. TUM15064
CACCTATACAAAACTTACGGACAGCTATTAAAAAAATAGCCCGCTCCCAAGCTCCTGTATTTGTTACAGGCGAGTCTGGTACGGGTAAAGAAGTTGTTGCTAATCTGATTCACCGATTAAGCAACCGCAGTGAAGGACCATTTATTGCAATTAACTGTGGAGCAATCCCAACTGAGCTCATGGAAAGTGAACTTTTCGGGCATAAAAAAGGGAGCTTTACTGGCGCGACTCAAGATAAACAAGGTCTTATTTTATCAGCACACGGTGGCAGTTTATTTTTAGATGAAATTGCCGAATTGCCTTTAAGTATGCAAGTTAAATTGCTTCGGGCAGTACAAGAGAAAAAGATTCGCCCTGTAGGTTCAGATCAGGAAATTGATGTTGATTTTCGAGTAATCAGTGCCAGTCACCAAGACTTAGATTTATTAGTTCAACAAGGTAAATTCCGTCAGGACTTATTTTTCCGTATTCATGTTATGGATATTATGTTGCCGCCACTAC
>NZ_BKFU01000193.1:0-500 GCF_008980265.1 Acinetobacter sp. TUM15064
GAAGATATCGCAATCAGAACTTCCGAAAATGTTTTATTTTTATCAAAAGCAGTTCAAGATAATAGTAAGTTTTTAAAACCAATTTATGATTGGTTTGATCAAGTACTTGTAGAGCAAACTTCATTAGAAGACGCTGCAAAAAAAATCTATAGTGATGATACTTTCAAAAACCAGTTTCTAAATTTTATTAGTAAACAGGATATAGACATTGTTAATGTTAATGTTGATCCCTCATCATTAGCTGAAAAAATTCTTAAAAGTGATAAAAATATTCCTCCAGAAATGAAGGAGAAAATTATGAGTAATTTCAAAGATGAGATGGTTTATGATATCCAAACTGTCCATAAGGACATTGATGGTGATTTAGTACCTTTCGAATTTGGATTAGAGTCTAATGGCACTCATAAATTATTTGCTTTATCTCCACTTGTTGTAAAAAATTCAGAAGAACCCACTAAGACATTTTACGTAGATGAACTTAGTTCTGCATTACACCCTCT
>NZ_BKFU01000194.1:0-497 GCF_008980265.1 Acinetobacter sp. TUM15064
TGGATGGATCGCCAAAAATTTAATTTAAAAACGAATTATGTTTATAGTAAGAATTTAGAAGAGAGTTGGTTTGATGAACTTTACGAAAAGGCTAAAAAACTGACTCGTCAAGATGAAATAATTCCTCTCCTTGATTTTCATTATAAAGATGATAGGCAGCAAGATGCACTGAAAGAAAAGAACATGTTTAAGGCGCTTAAAATATTATTATTACTTGGAAAACTGCGTAAGAATTTTCTACATTTTCAATGCCGAATGAAAGGTGATGAGCAACAAATTGTTAATTTTATTACTGGTATAGAGCCAATGTTAGGAGATCATCTGTATTTAGAAAAACAAAACTACCCAGTTAATTTGGGTGCTCCTGAGCGAACCGTTAAATTTAGTTTTCAAAGAGTTGTCGGTTCTAACAAAAAAAATGTTACTCCGCTGGTTATATTTAATTTAATGTTAAAAATGATGCAAGAAGATGAACTCTGGATCAAATAGCCTAAGCA
>NZ_BKFU01000195.1:0-497 GCF_008980265.1 Acinetobacter sp. TUM15064
GTGATAAGCTGCATCCAAACACAGCACCACATCAAATAAATTCAAAGTAACGGGTTGCTGTAAATCTAAAAAGGATTGGCAATAAATTTCAACCTGCGGTAACTCATGTTGAATTCGTTTGACACATTCAGCTTGCAGCTCCACTGCACTGAGTTGACGAACATGATACTGATCAATCCAATGCAATAAACTTGCACCTTGCCCACATCCGAGATCTAAAACACGATCGGAACCTTTAAGCTGAACTGCCTCAGCGCTTTGATCTGCTAACGTTTGACATGCTAAGGGATAATCCTGTAGCTGTTGCCAATATCCTAAATTACTCCAAGCAAGCCTAGATTCATCACCAAGTCGTTTTGCATCTATGGCATATTTATGCCCGATGAGGCTTTCAATCCATGCTTGCTTGAAGCGCTTCATATTTAGTAACCGAGTTCAGGTGCAACTTTAACTTGTGGTTTAAGTCCAACAAATGGAACTGGGGCACCTAAAATTTC
>NZ_BKFU01000196.1:0-497 GCF_008980265.1 Acinetobacter sp. TUM15064
TTGCCGTGGACGTACGTCTTTCTGATCGTGTCAATGCTATCAAACCGTCCCCTACACTTGCTGTAACTAACAAAGCTGCTGAACTTAAAGCTGCTGGCAAGAACGTGATTGGTTTAGGTGCTGGCGAGCCAGATTTTGATACCCCTCAACACATCAAAGATGCTGCAATTGAAGCGATTAATAATGGTTTCACCAAATATACGGCTGTAGATGGTACTCCTGGGTTAAAAAAAGCAATTATTGCTAAATTGAAGCGTGATAATAATCTTGATTATCAGTCAAACCAGATTTTGGTTTCATGTAGGGGTAAGCAAAGTTTCTTTAACTGGGCACTTGCTCTATTAAACAAAGGCGATGAAGTTATCATTCCAGCACCTTTCTGGGTAAGCTATCCAGATATGGTCATTATTGCTGAAGGTACTCCAGTCATTGTGAAATGTGGTGAAGATCAACGCTTCAAAATCACTCCTGAACAATTAGAAGCTGCTATTACACCT
>NZ_BKFU01000197.1:0-497 GCF_008980265.1 Acinetobacter sp. TUM15064
TCCCGAATTTCTGATAAAGATGAACCCAGTTCTAAATCATATGCCTGATCTACTTTTTTACTTAACTCAATTAATGTGAGATGAGGATATTGAGCAAATTTCTGCATATAGTCATCGAGCTTTTCATAAACAGGAAGAGAAGATTCCCTCATAGCAGGATAGAGCCATTTGATATTGTGAAGTACAGTCGCAGGAATATCTTTTTCTGTCAGTATGTACCAAGGTGTCTTTGTACTTTCCCAATATCTTCGTTCCAACTCAAGTTTTTCAATGGTTCTAATATCTTCTAAATCTGCTACGTATTTTGTTTGCAGAGCAAAATTGGGTTGCCTGAAATCTTTACGATCTACATAAAAATCTGAACTCATAATTTGTAGGGCATTACGAACTCTAGGATGAGTAATTTGAGCTTGTTCTGCAATTTGAGTTGTGGCTTGAAGCGGTAAAGGAAACTGTTCCCGAATATCAGTAACTGATGGATTCCAGTCTAAAAGTAG
>NZ_BKFU01000198.1:0-496 GCF_008980265.1 Acinetobacter sp. TUM15064
GCCCTTCGCCTGGTCCTATTGGGTCAGTTGAATCTACTATTATCAAGTCATATGATTTATCATGTGCACACTTAACAAAATTAACACCATCTTCAAAATATAAACTCACTCTTTTATCATCTAATTTACATGAGCATATATCCATATACTCCTTAGATACATCTACAACCATTTTATCTATTTCAACCATGTCAATCTTTTCTATTTGAGGATAACGGCTTAATTCTCTTACTGTACCTCCATCACCTCCACCTATGACTAATACCTTCTTTATGTTTAAATTTGTAGCCATAGGAACATGAGTTATCATCTCATGGTATATAAATTCATCTTTATATGTTACCATCATTAATCCATCTATTGTTAGAAATTTTCCAAATTCATCACTATCAAACACATCTATCCTTTGAAATTGAGACTTTCCTTCAAATAGATGTTTATTTACTTTTATAGAAAATCTTACATTTTCTGTCCATTCTTCTGTATACCAAAGTTC
>NZ_BKFU01000199.1:0-494 GCF_008980265.1 Acinetobacter sp. TUM15064
AATGTTCACACCATCAGAACCACAAATACCTTCACGGCAAGAACGGCGGAATGTTAATGTTTCATCCTGAACTTTTAATGCAAGTAACGCGTCAAGCAACATACGGTGCTTGTCAGTTAACTCTAACTTAAAAGTTTGCATGTATGGCGCTTTATCCTTATCAGGATCATAGCGGTAGATTTCGAATGTACGAGTACCTCTACTCATCTTTGTTCTCCCGATTAGAATGTACGTGGTTTAGGTTCAATAGCTTCAACCGTTAATGGATTGAAACGTACTGGTTTATATTCAAGACGATTGTCTGAAGAATACCATAACGTATGTTTCATCCACTCATCATCACGACGACCATAAGAGTAAGTCGGATGATCTGGAGCTAATTCATAATCAACAACGGTATGTGCACCACGACATTCTTTACGTGCAGCAGCAGAAATCAAGGTTGCTTTAGCAACTTCATACAAGTTTTCAACTTCTAATGCTTCAATACGTGC
>NZ_BKFU01000200.1:0-490 GCF_008980265.1 Acinetobacter sp. TUM15064
AAGCGGTTGAGATATGCCTTTGAGATAATCTCACAGTACAGAGCGCCTTTATCTGGATATTCTCTGATTTTCAACATAGCCATATCTACCAGTTCAATGATCCACTTTGTCTCAAATAAGCTGCGAATGCGTTCTTCAAATCGTTCTCTCGCTTCATCCGGAGCAAAGTTCTCCAGATAAATCAATGCACCATCTAAGCTGTCACCGTAAGTACAAATAAGGGTATCACATACATCATTCGCACGATCAATGGTAGACCAGCACACCTCTCGATATATGGATAAAATCAGCTTTGCTCTTTCATACAGAACCTTCTCGTCAATGTTCTGCATCCGGCAAAGCATTCGAATACTGCTGAATACCTGTGTATTATATCTGCTCATTCAGAATCTCCTTTCAGCCTAATCCATAAAATAAGAATTCCTTTCTAACTCCTGTCACTTGGCTAAAGGGAAACAAATACCATGGGACAAGAATGACTATAACTTCC
>NZ_BKFU01000201.1:0-489 GCF_008980265.1 Acinetobacter sp. TUM15064
AGTAGGTCCCAAGGGTTGGGCTGTTCGCCCATTAAAGAGGTACGCGAGCTGGGTTTAGAACGTCGTGAGACAGTTCGGTCCCTATCCGTCGCAGGCGTAGGAAATTTGAGAAGACCTGTCCTTAGTACGAGAGGACCGGGATGGACGTACCTCTGGTGTACCAGTTGTCCTGCCAAGGGCATGGCTGGGTAGCTATGTACGGAATGGATAAGCGCTGAAAGCATCTAAGCGCGAAGCCAACTTCAAGATAAGATTTCCCACCGTAAGGGTAAGACCCCAGAAAGACTATCTGGTTGATAGGTCGAAGGTGTAAGTGCAGCAATGTATTTAGCTTATCGATACTAATAGGTCGAGGACTTGACCAATATTATTTGATGTTCATTCATTAAGATATATGTGCAGTTTTTAGAGTGTTAACTCTAAAGAAACTAGTGTTACTAGATTCTAAAAAATTATTAAAAACTTAATAGAAATATTAAGCATAAAGAT
>NZ_BKFU01000202.1:0-485 GCF_008980265.1 Acinetobacter sp. TUM15064
TTCCGGTTAATTTTCATTAATAAAAATCACCTTACGGTGCTTTTTATGTCTAACAAATAAAAATATTTCGGGTTTCAAAGTTTAAAATGATTAAAAATAGTCAGGTTCATATAAGGTTAGATTATTTAATAATTCATTTGCTAGAAAAATTACTGATAAATAGTCATATTTTTTTACATGTGAAGTTTTTTTTGGCTCCCAATACCGACCATGTGCAAGCCAGTTTCTATAATCCAAAGCATTCTTAAAGCTATCAAGTAAAATTTTGTGATTTGAATTAACCACTTTCCATTCTTTTAAAATATCATCAGTTAATGAAGCTCGATTCCCCTTTACTTTATAAATTTGCCTAAGATTTCTTGAAAGAAGATCTTTTTTCTTGTTTTGACAGCGTATTAAATAATCAATTCTAAATCTAGCCTCTAGGAAAGCTAAAATCTCTAAAGCACTCATTCTATCTAATGTACGTTTATGTTCACTTAACT
>NZ_BKFU01000203.1:0-485 GCF_008980265.1 Acinetobacter sp. TUM15064
ATCCATTGTTTCTTTCAGCGTCAATTCCTTTGGATATAATTCCACCTTTATTTAACCGATATGAAAATAATGAATCCTTTGGCTTTCATGTTGATAACTCTATTCGACGAATTCGTGGAACGAATGAACGTCTCCGTACCGATTTATCTTGTACAGTCTTCCTCAGTGAACCAGACGAATATGAAGGTGGTGATTTAGTTGTAGAAGATACCTATGGCTACCATGAGGTGAAACTACCTGCGGGTGATATGATTCTTTATCCTTCAACAAGTCTTCATGAAGTTACAGCTATCACGTCCGGTTGTCGTATTGCATCATTTTTTTGGGTGCAGAGCATGGTACGAGATGATGCTAATAGATATATGCTTTTCAACTTAGATCAATCTATTCAAAATTTACGTGTACAGTTGGGAGATCAGCATCAAGAAGTAATTAAACTTACTAATCTTTACCATAATTTGATGCGAAAATGGGCTGAGTTATAA
>NZ_BKFU01000204.1:0-484 GCF_008980265.1 Acinetobacter sp. TUM15064
GGTGATTATTTAGCGAAAGGGGAATCTCAAAGTATGAAGCATGTAGCTATTCAACAGCTTCCAGAAATGATTTCATTAATTCGAAATTCCTCATCCAGACCGATTGCAATAGGCTTAGAACTTTTAATACATATGTTTCCTCGTCCAGGGGAATTGCGACAGGCGAAATGGGAGCAATTTGATTTTGATGAGGCGGTGTGGATACGTCCCTCAAATATAATGAAAAAAGGTATCGAACATGGGATTCCTTTGTCCAAGCATGTCATTAAATTATTGATGGAGCTAAAGAAAATTTCACCTGAAAGTGAATACTTATTCCCAAGTCGCGATAGCATTAATAAGCCAATTTCGAATTTAACATTTAATGCGGCATTGAATCGATTAGGTTATCGAGGAAAACAAAATCCACATGGATTTAGACATATTGCATCCTCCAATTTGAATAAACGCTATAGTGACAAATGGCAGGTGATCGAATCAGCAT
>NZ_BKFU01000205.1:0-476 GCF_008980265.1 Acinetobacter sp. TUM15064
AACCTCTCCGATTATCCTTTGCCTGCTGGCCACATTGCCAGTCGGTTTTAGCAGACCGTTTTCATCTAGATCATCAAAAGAGCAATTTTTTGGTGTCGAACTCGTTCGTCTCCCTTCGTAGCGGTAGGACGGAGGAGGGACGCCTTCGGGCGTGCCGGTTCCTAGATGACTGGTCTGCTAACCCTTCTTCGTTCTGCCACCATAATCATTTAGCAGTGATTTGGTAGAACTTCTATTTCATCTCGGAGTCCGCTATGCGTACTATTTCTTCTTTACTGGTCTTTGCCAAAATCTCTCTATTCATTCCATTTAAACAATCTTTAAAACGGTTTAATCGACTCTAGGTTTTGCACCTAAAGAATCGTTACGACTAAAAAATCATAGCAACAATAAATCTGAGATAGGCGAGCACACCATTATTTGTGCGGCTTTTGCATGCCTGTTTTTAGCGCTCATTTTAAGAGTGACGGCAATTC
>NZ_BKFU01000206.1:0-476 GCF_008980265.1 Acinetobacter sp. TUM15064
GTAAAATACCTAATAAACCTTAATTCACTTGATAAAGTGCATCGCCCACGGCATTCATTAAGCGGTCAATATCTGCTTCTGTACTGTTAAACATTGGGCCGAACTGAAGCGTGTCGCCTCCAAAGCGAACATAGAACCCTTCTTTCCAAAGTTTCATACCAAGCTCAAAACCCCGGATGGTGGCATCGCCATCACGCGGAGCTAACTGCAATGCACCAATCAAACCACAATTACGAATATCTAAAATGTGCGGTGCGCCTTTTAAGCCATGCAGTATTTTTTCAAAAGTTGGTGCTAACGCCGCAGATTGAGCTAACAGGTTTTTCTTTTCTAAAACTTCAAGCGCAGCTAAAGCAGCCGCACAAGCAACCGGATGCGCCGAATAGGTATAACCGTGAGTAAATTCAATGGCATGTTCGGGTAGGTCCTGCTGCATAAAGGCAGAATAAATTTCATGGCTTGCCACCACTCCACCT
>NZ_BKFU01000207.1:0-476 GCF_008980265.1 Acinetobacter sp. TUM15064
ATCAATACCTTTACCATCATCACTGAATGTCACAACAACATCAGTCCCTTGACGACCGATATTTAATACAATATGACCTGTTTCTGGTTTATTGGCTTGCAAACGTTGCTCACGATCTTCAATACCATGGTCAATCGCCTTACGTAACATATGTTCGAAAGGCGCAATCAATCTTTCGAGAATACTACGATCAAGTTCACCCTCAGTATTATTTACCACCAATTCTGTTGGACGGTTCAATGTGGATGCTGTTTGACGAACAATACGCTGTAATCGTGGTAGCAATCTTGAGAAAGGTACTAGACGAGTTCTCATCAAGCTTTCCTGAATTTCCGCTTGAATACGAGACTGCTGTAATAACAGACCTTCAGTATCACGGATCTTTTCAGATAAAGTTGTTTTGAAATCGACTAAGTCAGATGCCGATTCAGCTAAAGATTTCGATAATTGATTGAGTGAAGAATATTGGTCCATCT
>NZ_BKFU01000208.1:0-465 GCF_008980265.1 Acinetobacter sp. TUM15064
AAGGGCTACTCAGTTGCTGTAATGGAAATGGGGCGACGCTGGGAAGCTAAAGATTTTGCTAAAAATAACTGGAATACCCGTCGCTGGATTTGGCGCCCGGGCATGAAACTTTTTGGTTATTTCAACATGCGTTTTTTTCGCCATGTCACCATTATTTGCGGGAACGCCGTAGGTGGCGGTTCAATCACCTACGCCAATACCCTCCTTGTTCCACCTGAACATATTTGGGATGAAGGCACGTGGGCAGATGCAGCGGACTGGAAAAATGAAATGCCACAGCACTATGCTGAAGCCGAACGTATGCTTGGGGTTACGGATAATAAAATTTTCGGTCCTGCCGACCACATGCTCAAAAAAATGGGCGATGCAGTTGGGGTTGGACATACGTTTAAACCGACGCGCGTTGCAACTTTCTTTCCCCCCGAAGGTGAACAAGGTGGCAAGACCTACCCTGACCCGTACTTT
>NZ_BKFU01000209.1:0-462 GCF_008980265.1 Acinetobacter sp. TUM15064
TTAGGGTGAATCAAAGCAGTAAGAAAGACACCAAGATTACCCAGTTTGGACGTGTTCTGAGCACTCTCAATATCGATATCATTTTCGCTAACTCCCCTCAAGCCAAAGGTCGTGTAGAACGAGCGAATAGAACACTTCAGGATCGTCTGATTAAGGAGATGCGTCTAGAAGGCATCAGTTCAATTGCAGATGCCAATAAGTGGCTGCCGTGCTTTATTGAGCAATTTAATCGTAAATTCGCCAAGATGGCTTTTAATTCCAAGGATCTACATCGGCCTATCGCTGAAACAGCCGAAGAATTAGATGATGTTTTTACCTGGCGTGAACCCCGCAGGGTCACGAACAGCTTGACGATTACTTATGATAAATGCGTATATATCTTGGAAAACAGCGAAGAAAATCAAAGATTGGGCGGCAAGTATCTTGAGTTCCTGGAATATCCGGATGGTACTGTAGCCATTG
>NZ_BKFU01000210.1:0-460 GCF_008980265.1 Acinetobacter sp. TUM15064
TTATAAAATTTACAACTCATCAATGCCTGTTCTAAGAATACCCCCCTTACACCATCACCTATCTTATGTGCTTCATCAACAATCAATACAGAAACTTTACTTCTATAAGGTGTTGACATAAAAATATTCAATCTCTCTTGTGTAAAAATAAGAATATTTTTCTTATACGATTTTATATCATCAAGTGTTGGCACAATATTAATATTTATTTCTTTATCCAAAATATCAGAAAAGTCAGTATAGACCTGATTAATCAGTGCTCTTGTTGGAACAACATATACTACCAATCCACTATCATTGTTCTCAAAAAACTCTTTGACCCAAGTTGCTAATATAAATGATTTACCCGCAGAAGTAGGGGCTGAAATTGAGATTTGAGAAGTACTAATTTCTTGAAGAGAATCCCAACATTTTTTCTGAAATTTATTTAGATATATCTCTTCTTGATTCGATAACTCGA
>NZ_BKFU01000211.1:0-459 GCF_008980265.1 Acinetobacter sp. TUM15064
TTTACTTACAGGACGCTATATCGAGCAACATGTTCTACCTCTGTCATTCCAAGAATTTAAACAGTGGCATATTGAAAATAATCCGATCATCCAACAATTATCCAATCGTGATTTGTATGCCATGTATACGCGCAGTAGTTTCCCTTATACGCTTGCCATGACTAGCCAGCAGGAAACTTATGATTACTTGCAAGCGGTCTATGCCAGTGTAATGTTTAAAGATGTTATTCCCCGTTTGAATACTGCCGATATTAACTCTCTCGAGCGTGTCGCAAGATATTTGGCAAGCGTGACAGGCTCACCTATTTCTATCAATAAAATTAAAAATACCTTTGTTTCAAGTGGGGTTAAAATTTCATTTGAAACAGTAAAACGCTATATTCAGGGCTTACAGGACAGTTTGTTATTTTATAGTGCCGCACAATTTAAAGTACGCGGGCGTGAGTTATTACAATCCTC
>NZ_BKFU01000212.1:0-459 GCF_008980265.1 Acinetobacter sp. TUM15064
ATTCCTTTTAGAACTTGTAAATCGTAATTAATAATAATGTCTGCACGTTTTGAGAGTAATAACGTCATATTGTTGACTTGCGCCCCGCCGATTTTAATATCGACATCTAGACCATATTTTTTATAAATCCCTTGTGCTAAAGCTTGATAGTAACCACCTTGTTCAGCTTTCGCATACCATGTCGTTTGTAGAACCAATTTATCGGCAGCTTGAGTAAATGAACTGAATAATAGTGTGCTTGCAATGACAGTTAATCGTCCTTTGCCTACATAATGCTGAATTTTCATAAGTAAGACCCCTAAATATGTATGAACTCATTTCGCTATTCTTTTAGGGGAATCAAAACCAAATGTATAAAAGCACACAGATTCTCTCAAAGCCAAATCATGACTTTGTCCCCAAAAGAGGAACAGCTAACGCTGTAGAGCAATGTCCCATGTGTAATACACACTAACCGCT
>NZ_BKFU01000213.1:0-457 GCF_008980265.1 Acinetobacter sp. TUM15064
CTTTAAATGAAGATAGCTTTACAAGCTTACTTGATCAAACAAGTCAGCAAGCGTTACCTAAGGCGCAGGCAGAAATTGAGTTGGCACCAACCGTCGATATTATCGCTCCTGAGCCTGTCAAATCCTCTATATCGCTTGATCTAAGCCTTGAGCAAGTCGATGCTCCTTTGCAATCTTCGTTATTGCAGCAATTAAAGCAGCAGCTAGCTCGAAGTGAAATTCATTTAAAATATCAGCAAATCTACGATAAACACGATCAAGAAACCCATAACTATGAGGTGACTAGCGGTTTTATTAGCGATGAACAATGGTATGACATAAATGACTTGGCTGAATTAAGAGAAGACAGTGAACTTTCTATTCAATTAGATCGCTGGATTTTGGTTGAGGCATGTAAGCAACTACATAACTTTATTACTCAGTACCCGAAAGCCAAACTGATTATTAACCTCAATAT
>NZ_BKFU01000214.1:0-456 GCF_008980265.1 Acinetobacter sp. TUM15064
AGAGCGAAAAAGAGATGAATCTGCTAAATCATGTAATTGTGGGATTGCTCGTACTCAGCAGTGTCACTTTAACAGCATGTCAAAAAGAGGTTCCAAAGACGGAAGAAATTCCTTATGTCATGGTCGCGCAACCGAGTAGTAATCATATTGATCAAAAAAGCTATGCAGGTGATGTACAGGCGAGTCAGCAAACGGCATTGGCATTTCGTGTTGGAGGACAAATTACCGAACGCTTTGTTGATGTTGGTGATCGAGTCAGAGTTGGGCAAGTATTAGCGAAGTTAGATGTTAAAGATGCTCAGTTACAACTTAATGCAGCTAAAGCACAGCTAGACAGCGCACAAGCAGCAGCAAAAATTGCAGCGCAAGAATATCAGCGTTATCAGCAATTATTGCCAGTAAATGCAGTCAGTCGCTCACAATTTGATGCGATCAAAAATCAATACGAAGCGGCAC
>NZ_BKFU01000215.1:0-454 GCF_008980265.1 Acinetobacter sp. TUM15064
GAGCCGAACGCATAACCTTGACGTTACCAATACATTCAAATGAATGATCTACGCCCCAACCTGTCATTTCTACAATCACTTGCTGAATAGGTTGGTCATAATCTTTTGGATTTAAGAAATCGGTAGCACCAAACTGTTTAGCAAGTTCAAATTTATCTGGGTTTGTATCTACGACAATAATGCGTCCTGCTTTCGCTTGGCGTGCACCTTGTACAACAGCTAAACCAATACCGCCTAAACCAAATACGGCAACAGAATCACCTTCTTGTACTTTTGCTGTGTTATGCACGGCGCCAATACCAGTTGTCACACCACATCCAAGTAAACAAACTTGTTCGTGATTCGCTTCAGGATTGATTTTAGCCAAAGAGACTTCTGCAACTACCGTATATTCACTAAAGGTTGAACAACCCATGTAATGGTAAATCGGTTCGCCGTTATATGAAAAACGTGT
>NZ_BKFU01000216.1:0-453 GCF_008980265.1 Acinetobacter sp. TUM15064
TATCGAAGCGCCAAAGTATTTTCGTAAAGCTTTAAATTAACGAGCTGTATTTAGAAAAAGCTGAGGATCTACCCGAGCATTATTAAGGCTCATGCCCCAATGCAGATGAGGGCCTGTCACGCGTCCTGTTTTGCCTACTAAACCTAACGTTTCTCCTTGGCGGATATGTTGGCCTTTCTCTACTTTAATTGCGCTTAAATGGCAGAACATGCTGACTAAGCCTTGGCCATGATCAATCAATACAGTTTGTCCAGTAAAAAAATAAGATCCAGTTTGGATAACCACACCATCTGCTGGCGCAACAACTTTTTGCCCTACTGGCGCAGGAATATCTAGACCTGAGTGAGGCGCGCGTTCCTCGCCGTTAAAGAAGCGTTTTCTTCCAAAAGAGTTGCTAAATTTCCCTGAAGTCGGGCGTATAAATGTGGGTAGGGTTTGCCATGAGCTCTGTGT
>NZ_BKFU01000217.1:0-450 GCF_008980265.1 Acinetobacter sp. TUM15064
AAGCAGCTCGTTCAATTTGGGCATCTTGTACGATCAATTCATTTTGCTGAGGCGTAAACTCAGCTTCACTACTTAACCCTGAAAATGCATCGAGTTCAGTCGTATGCGTTTTTAATGCAGTCTGCGCGTGGAATACTTGATGGTGGAATGCGAGATAAGCACCCACAGGTAAAGCAATCACTTGTTCTAGTGCAAGATATAAGTTTTCAATTGCATCAGTAAATTCACGGGTGTTATCGCCTTGAATATTGAGTAACGGATATTGGCTACCGGTGATCACAATATGACAGCTTTGGCCCAAAAAGCGGGCTAGGGTCGCAGCCGCATAACTGAGCGTGTCTGTACCATGAATAACAACGAAATGCTGATAACCTTCAAGTTGTAGTTGTTGTATACGTTGAATCAGGCGTAACCAATCAGGTGCCGTGCATGCACTGCTATCAACAATAT
>NZ_BKFU01000218.1:0-450 GCF_008980265.1 Acinetobacter sp. TUM15064
GTACACGACACACTCGAAATAATCTGATCGCTGACTTTGACATCTAAATGGTTCACGCCATACACCACCGCAATATCAACACTATCAAACGGTGCAGCGCCAATAATCACGCGCTTTTCACCTGCGTTTAAATGTCGAGTTGCTGCCTACCGGGAACGGAATAAACCTGTACATTCCAGCACAACATCAATATTGAGTTGATCCCATGGTAATTGTTCTGGCTGTGAACCACGGAAGACCTGAATTTTTAAGGATTGCCCTGCGCTCTGTACTGCTAAAAAATGATCACCCTGCTCAGTAACAATTTCCGCGTTGCCTTTAAAACGCCCGTGTGTTGAATCGTATTTGAACAAATGCAGCAAGGTTTCAATATCGGCAATATCATTGATGGCAACAATATCGAAATGAAATTGTTTTGGATTTTCAAACCATGCCCGAATGACATTGCGC
>NZ_BKFU01000219.1:0-447 GCF_008980265.1 Acinetobacter sp. TUM15064
AACTGTCTGTGGGGTATTTGAAGTTGTTGACTGAGTAATACTTTGCTGAAATTAACCTACAGTAGGTTATTACAACTTATAGAAAGTATATTTTATCCATTTCAACTAAATTATAACTTTTTAAGTATAAGGATTGAACCTGCATTAGATTATTTTGTGGAGATGACCGCCGTGTTAACAAATGAGTTATTGATCAGCCAGCAAGCTCGTGACTTAGGAAATCAATTAATTAAAGAAATGAACATCAATAGAAGTTATGGAATGGCTAATTTTCTTGGAGTCAATTCTTGCTATGATAATCATCAGGCTGTACTTATTTGGACATTTCAACTGCTTGAAAGGGAACCTGCCTTAAATGAATTAGCAGAAATTAAAAAATATTTTCTTTTAATCTTTCCAGATAGTGTTTATCAATTAGCCTAAGTTGTTTTTAAAAATTATTTTTTT
>NZ_BKFU01000220.1:0-447 GCF_008980265.1 Acinetobacter sp. TUM15064
TTAGGGATGACTTTTTTATTGGCTCAAAAATTTATTTAGCCATTTTACGTAAAGTCAAAATCTGCCCGCTTCGTCCAAATGGACCATGTACGTCATGTAAAACTGCACTGGTTAAACCAATCCCATCCGAACCATATTGCTGAACGGTTTCCGGACCTAGCCATTTCCCTTGCGGATAACGGTGCATGTGGATTTGCAAATCAAGATTTGGAAAGCCCCAAGTAAATTCGCCTTCTTGTCTTGGGACAATGCCGTTTGCCGCATCTACCATGCCAATCAAATGGGCAAAATCTGTGGTCGGCTGCCCTTCCACGATTTCTTTATCATTGTTTAGCCAAACAATCCCTTTGCCTGCGCGATGCTGATCATCAGTTTTAGTGACTAGCGTTTGAATAAAACCACCCGGCCATCTTTTCATACCTGTCCATTCTGTAAAGGTATCTGGAT
>NZ_BKFU01000221.1:0-445 GCF_008980265.1 Acinetobacter sp. TUM15064
TTAGCTATGGCACTTAATTCGATTGGTGTGGAAGCTAAATCCTATACCGGACGTCAAGTCGGTATTAAAACTGACAGTGCATTTACCAAGGCGCGTATCGAGTCTATTGATACAGATGTCATGACCAATGACCTAGATGCAGGCCGTGTTATTGTGGTTGCCGGTTTCCAAGGCTTTGATGCTAATGGAAATACCACAACACTAGGTCGAGGTGGTTCAGATACTTCAGGTGTTGCTCTTGCTGCTGCTTTAAAAGCTGACGAATGCCAGATTTACACTGATGTAGATGGTGTTTACACTACTGACCCTCGCGTTGCTCCTAAAGCCAAAAAAATCGACCGTATTTCTTTTGAAGAAATGCTAGAAATGGCATCATTAGGTTCTAAAGTTTTACAAATTCGCTCAGTAGAGTTTGCCGGGAAATATCAAGTTCCTTTACGTGTAT
>NZ_BKFU01000222.1:0-445 GCF_008980265.1 Acinetobacter sp. TUM15064
GAGTCGATGGTTACGTTTGTTGCCAAGGACTCGCTGACATCGGCACAGATTCCTGACGTGTGGTATAACGTCCGTAAGAAGGTGAATGATATTCGCCATGAACTGCCAAACGGTGTACAAGGCCCATTTTTTAACGATGAATTTGGGGACACTTTCGGTAATATTTATGTACTGACAGGCAAAGACTTTGACTATGCACTTTTGAAAGAATATGCAGATCGTTTGCAATTACAGCTTCAACGAGTCAAGGATGTCAGTAAGGTCGAATTGATTGGTCTACAAGACCAAAAAATATGGGTTGAGATTTCTAACACTAAAGCGGTGCAGCTCGGAATTCCAGTTACAGCGATTCAAGAAGCCTTACAAAAGCAAAATAGTATGGCAAGTGCTGGCTTTTTTGAAACGGGTACAGACCGTATTCAAATTAGAGTAAGTGGTCATCTAC
>NZ_BKFU01000223.1:0-444 GCF_008980265.1 Acinetobacter sp. TUM15064
GAACTTGCGTCCCTAAACTATTCTCAGTAGAAAGTAGTGGATAGTCTTCAGCTGGAAGAGTACCCAATACAAAACGACTGTTACCTGATTTCAAGATACAACGTTGATCTTCTGTGATTTGTAAATCGATCAAAGCCGAACTAGGAAGTGACTTACAAATTTCGACTAATTTACGCGCAGGAACCGTCGTTTCACCTGCTTCTATACAAGCACCATCAGCTAAGGTCGTACTGGCTACCAACTCAACTTCCAAATCAGAACCTGTGATCGTCAAGGCCTGCTGTGTGGTTTGAATTTTAACGTTTGAAAGAATATTCAACGTATGACGGCGCTCCACCGCACCCACAACGTGTGACAAAACATTGAGTAAACTTTCTTTAGCGATTTTCAAACGCACGATTTTATTCCTCTTACAACGGAAGCCGATAAAAATGTTAGCAGTGT
>NZ_BKFU01000224.1:0-444 GCF_008980265.1 Acinetobacter sp. TUM15064
AAGGTGATGATTGCTGAATCAAACGTTGAAATAAAGCACTTGTCGCTTCTAAATCATGCTCAATTGTATGCGACTCTGACCGAACTAATTTAAAGCGTTCGCCAAGCTCGTTCATTTCAACATTATATTCTTGTTGTAACTTCTGACTTTGATTCGCTTGGAAAGACAGTATTTCGATTTTTAAAGTACGAATCTGAGTTTCTAAGGTTTTATATTGGATGGCGGCTTCGGACTGGCGTTTTAGCGTTCTCAGCTGTGATTTTAATTCAGCCGCTATATCTTCTAAACGCGCTAAGTTTTGCTCAGTATGTTCTAAATGCTGCAAAGTCTCACGACGACGTGCTTGATAGCGAGATACGCCAGCAGCTTCTTCAATAAACACTCGCATTTCTTCAGGTTTAGCATCAACCAAACGATTGATCATACCCTGTTCAATGACTGCAT
>NZ_BKFU01000225.1:0-441 GCF_008980265.1 Acinetobacter sp. TUM15064
CACCTGTTCGAATTTGCTGATTTTTAATATCAATAAAACCGACCAATCGAGGAATTAGATTCTCTTTTTTCCAATCACGAATATGTTCAGCCGTAACATGACTGATTCCTTGTCTTGGAATATCTTGAATTTTTATATCAGCTCCCAAAACAGTATTTGCTAATATCGTAATTTTGGCAGCAGTATCCCACCCATCTACATCAAAAGAGCTGTCAGGTTCTGCAATCCCTTTTGCTTGAGCTTTTCCAAGAGATTCTGCAAATTCGCATCCGTGTTGCAACATATCATTCAAAATAAAATTTGTGGTTCCTGTAAAGACACCTTCTATTTCTAAAATTTGGCAGCCAGCTAAGTTATATTCAAACAAATCAACAGTCGGTAAGGCAGCAGCTGTCGCACCGCTAAAAAAAAGTTTTTTATTGTGCTGATGCGCCAAGTTAA
>NZ_BKFU01000226.1:0-439 GCF_008980265.1 Acinetobacter sp. TUM15064
GGATCGAGTAGCCCACTAATACGTTGAAATAAACGGGTTGTTCGTGACCACGCTACGTCGTTTAAATCCCCCATCACAATACAACTTTCATCAAGATCTTTAATTTGATCTCCGACAATTAAAAGCTCAGCGTCACGAAGTGTTTATTCTTTTGCTTCAGTTGGGCGAGGTGGCTTAGGATGTAAACAGTAGAGCTGAACAGGCATGCCAGATCGCAAAATTACCGTGGTATGAATAGAAGGTATTTCATTACTTAAAATGAATTTAACCTCAGTATTTTTAAGCGGTAACAGGCTATATAAATGCATTCCGTATAAATTATCTAAAGGTACGGGCACACGGTATGGATAATCTTTCTCGATCTCTTTTAAAGCATTTTCCCAAGTTGTATCGCTCTCTAAAGTAAGCAATAAATCAGGTTTTAAAGTCCGTACATGCT
>NZ_BKFU01000227.1:0-438 GCF_008980265.1 Acinetobacter sp. TUM15064
CAAGCCGTTACGGATCATTGTGGCACCTAAATTGGGATCGGTACTAAAACCGCGGAAAGAGTAATTATCCCAAAAGCCACCACCGAAACTGTTTTGATGAAAAACCCCGCTCACTAAGCTTAATGCATCATCAATCCGTTGCAAGTCTTGCTTTTGCATTATTTGTTTAGAAAGATAAGCACGGTTAAAAGGGACATCTAAAACATCGTGAGTAAATTTAGTTGCCGAGCTATTTTGACTCACACCTTCTTGGGTACTTTCAGCCTGAACACGTATGGTCTCAAGTACCGTTGACGTTTCCTCTCCCCAAGTGAGTGTCGATATAAATGATAGACCTAACGAAGACAACAATCCTAATTTGTGTCGCATAAATAATCAGCCATAAAAAGACAAAAGGAATTAAATGTAATAGTATAACGTTACATTATTTTGTTGATT
>NZ_BKFU01000228.1:0-437 GCF_008980265.1 Acinetobacter sp. TUM15064
CATACTTTATCTGGTGGTGAACAACAGCGTGTCGCTTTAGCTCGTGCACTCGCACCTAAACCTCATGTTTTGCTTATGGATGAACCATTTTCGAATTTGGATCATCGTTTACGTGCTCAAATTCGACAAAGCACCATTGATATTTTAAAACCGACTTCGACCACAACTATCATTGTGACTCATGATCCTGAAGAAGCACTTCAAATTGCTGATCAGATTATTTTGATGCATCAGGGTAAAATCATTCAAAGTGGTACGCCTAAGCAGCTTTACTTCCAACCGAAAACACTTTTTGCAGCACGTTATTTTTCCGATTTGAATGAAATAAAAACCCAAATACAAGATCAACAACTGCATACGATTTTTGGAAATATTGATATTCCAAAACATTTGACGAGTAATAACCAGATTCGTTGCTATTTTAGACCCCACCAATT
>NZ_BKFU01000229.1:0-436 GCF_008980265.1 Acinetobacter sp. TUM15064
TATTATCAGAGATTAAAAGCGCAATATCACGTCTAATCGAAGGAAAACGTGATAATTCTGTAAAATTAGATACATAAGATTGCAAAACGGCTGTTTGATCAAGCTCAGCAACCCAAGTTGTGCTCAAATCTAGCTCATTTTCTAAAGATGGATGCAGGCGGCCTAAGTAACCAATTGATTGTCCATCAACTAAAATTTCAGCAGACTGCCCTGGATGCAACCATGCACGCTCTGAACGTACATATTCAACTTTGACACGACCAGCAGCTAAAATCTCTTCAATCTCTCCTTTGAAGTCAAAGAAATCCATTGGTTGAGGCTTCACATGCCAAGATTCTGGTTGTTGCGAGCCAACTGCCACTAGAGCTAAAGTCGGAATCTGTTTTAGATCTTCAATACTTTTAGCATTTTGATAATCAAAACGAAGTCCTAATTC
>NZ_BKFU01000230.1:0-435 GCF_008980265.1 Acinetobacter sp. TUM15064
TGGAGGGGCTAAAGCTGCTACCGATGCAAGGTTGCCGTAGATAATTGCCTGTCCAGCAGCCATAAGTTGCTGAACAAGGTACATAGCTTTATACGTTGCACTGTTTTCACCCTGCGCATTTTTAATAATCTCAGTAAAGTTACCCCAGAGATCAGACGCAGTTGAGAGCATTGTCCCATACATGCTTAATTGGGCATTTTGTTGATCAGATATAAGCCTTTGGGCACTATCGTTGTAATCAACATCTAAAGCTTTCATTTTCGCAATATGCGTAGCCTTAGCTTGTTCAAGTAATTCATAACGTTTTTGTGCCTCAGAAGGGTCATCATAATCGCGGTAAATTTGATTCACATTGTTTGTGTATGAGTCAAATTCCCTTGATTTGTCTCTTCTTGAATCAAGATTAAGATTAGCTACTTGATACTGAAAAGACCC
>NZ_BKFU01000231.1:0-435 GCF_008980265.1 Acinetobacter sp. TUM15064
GGAAGAAAACCGCCAACAATATCGTGCGAAATTTGAATTATTCCAAAGCGAATTTGGTCATTTATTACCACTACAAAAGCCAGATGCTGGATTCTACTATTGGTTAAAAGTTGACAATGATGAAACTTTTGCTCAAATGCTTATGGAAAAAGCACATATCAAAGTTCTTCCAGGTCGCTATTTATCTCGTGATACTGAACAAGGCAATCCAGGCGAAGGTCACGTACGCATGGCTTTAGTTGCTGATCTCGCTCAATGTGAAGAAGTGGTTAAACGCTTAAAAGCAATTCTTTAAATACAATGAGTTCGGAATCTGTAAGTGATTTTTATTACAGATTCCGAAATAAAACTTAAACCTGACCAATAATTAGAATTGTGGCTATCAAAACCATCAACGTACCTGAAATTCGACTTACCACCCTAACCGCATAGGGT
>NZ_BKFU01000232.1:0-434 GCF_008980265.1 Acinetobacter sp. TUM15064
GCGATCGGTGCGCTTGTTCACGTGGCTGCTAAGGAATTGATTGATTAAATATCCCTCTGAACCCATGATTTCAACACCGTCATACCCTGCTTTTTTAGCTAGGCTTGCACAGCGTGCATAGTCATCAATTGTAGCCAGAATTTGTGAATCTGACATTTGTCGTGGTTTAAATGGGTTAATTGGTGCTTGAATTGGCGAAGAAGAAACTGAAAATGGATGATATCCATAACGACCAGAATGCAAAATCTGCATAAGAATTTTTGAACCATGCTTATGCACAGCGTGAGTAACAAGACGGTGATGAGGAATATCCACCAAACTATTCATCGTACCACCCGCTGGCAATAACCAACCTTGACGGTTTGGAGAAATACCACCAGTGATAATAAGACCTACGCCCCCTTTTGCGCGCTCACCAAAATAAGCTGCAAGTT
>NZ_BKFU01000233.1:0-434 GCF_008980265.1 Acinetobacter sp. TUM15064
AAAACAACACTCAAAACATGATGCTCACATCAGAATGCCTATTTCACCTAGAGCGAAGAAACTGAATCCATTATTGGGAGAATATTGGGAAGCTCGTTTAATAGAAATCGAACATTTAGGCAAAACTAGACGATACATTACATCTTTAATGGATTCTAAAGCCTATCCACTCAAAGAAGTCGCGATGCTTTACGTCCAACGTTGGGAGATTGAGATGTGCTATCGGGAAATTAAAAGTGATTTACAAGATAGTCAGACGTTAAGAAGTAAGCAGCCTGAGTTGGTTTATCAGGAATTATGGGGCGTATTGATTGCCTATAATGTATTGAGACGGCAGATGAGATTTATGGCTGAACGCGCCAAGGTCAGTCCATTAAAGATCAGTTTTCATATCGCATCAATGAGTATTATCAATATATTGAGGCATACGCCTT
>NZ_BKFU01000234.1:0-433 GCF_008980265.1 Acinetobacter sp. TUM15064
CGCAAAAGCGCTAGATGTAGATGATAAGCTGGGTAACTTTATTGTAGGTAAAGAAGCGGATTTTGTAGTACTTGATCTTAAAGCAACGGCATTACAACAGTTGCGTCAATCACGTGCTAAATCCATCGAAGATAGTTTGTTTGCACTATTTACCATGGGCGATGACCGCAATATTGAGGCGACTTATATCTATGGACAAAAGGCCTATCAGCAAAACCAAAGCATTTAATTCAAAAAGCTTAGGACTTCTCTTATTGGCGATCGAATGTGCTGTCTTACTTCGACGAGACAGTCATTCCTCTCAAAATGATACATTTTCATCAGCATCAAAAGATGCATGAAAATTCATTTTGTTTTAAAATTCTCGTATTAACTCAAGATTTCGAGGTGTTGCAGGTCAACACCTTTTTTATTTTCCCATTTTTATAGTTTT
>NZ_BKFU01000235.1:0-431 GCF_008980265.1 Acinetobacter sp. TUM15064
TGCAGTATTACTCATTGCACCAATGGCCTTGTTATCTGCGATTGTAGGTGTTTGGGTAACTGGTAGTGATAACAACATCTTTACCCAGATTGGCTTTGTTGTTCTGGTGGGACTTGCTGCAAAAAATGCCATCTTAATTGTGGAGTTTGCCCGAGCCAAAGAGGATGAGGGTTTGAATCCTTTTGCTGCAGTACTTGACGCAGCCCGATTAAGATTACGCCCGATTCTAATGACCTCAATTGCATTTATTGCTGGTGTGATACCACTGGTATTAGCCACAGGTGCTGGTGCAGAAATGCGTCATGCCATGGGTATCGCTGTTTTCTCTGGAATGCTGGGCGTGACAATCTTTGGTTTGCTGTTTACACCCATTTTCTATGTCGTCATTCGTAATTTTATTCTGCGTAGAGAACAGGCCAAAGCACTGGTAC
>NZ_BKFU01000236.1:0-430 GCF_008980265.1 Acinetobacter sp. TUM15064
AAAATGGCTACTCATGGGGTTAGGAGCGATGTTCCTTTCGGGTTGTGCAACGACCGCTACAGACCCAAGTCGTCAAAATGTGGGTACGACAGGTTTGCTGATTTGTGCGAAAAATGAGCTTTGTCCAGTAGTTACTGTAAGCTGGAATGAATCGAACAAGGAGTTACTTAAATTAAAAATTCATTTGAGTAGTACCTATAACAAATATGATATCCAAAAGGTTGAATTTACAAATGAGAAAAAAAGCCAATCCTTTGCTGTAACAGGCCCTACAGAGCATGATCATGTGTTAGGTGCAAACCGTTCTACGAATTATATTTTAGCGCCTGTGAATTTGATGGGCAGCTTAAAAGGCACGAGCTCAATTAAAATGAATATTTATACTGACAAAGGAATTATCTCTCGATATGTCTATAAAGATGGTGTTTCC
>NZ_BKFU01000237.1:0-430 GCF_008980265.1 Acinetobacter sp. TUM15064
GAGATTCTTGGCCATAACGGCTTTGTAAAGTACGACCCATAAGTAAGTTAAAGGTCTGGTCTGTACCGCCTAACTCAACGTCAGCTTCAAGCGCAATTGAGTCATAACCTTGAACTAAAGGATATAAAAACTCATGAATTGCAATCGGCTGATGATTGCTATAACGCTTAGTAAAGTCATCACGCTCTAACATACGTGATACGGTTTGCTGGCTTGCTAATTGAATAAGGTCAGCAGCAGACTTTTGATTAAACCATTCTGAGTTAAAACGTACTTTTGTTTTATTCGGGTCTAATATCTGGAATACTTGCTCTTGATAAGTTTTAGCGTTGGCTTCTACTTGTTCACGTGACAACGGTGGACGAGTTGCGCTTTTACCAGTTGGGTCACCAATCATCGCTGTATAGTCACCAATTAAGAAGGTAACTTC
>NZ_BKFU01000238.1:0-427 GCF_008980265.1 Acinetobacter sp. TUM15064
AAGCCAGTGCCAATAGTCCGTGGGAAGGCGATGACCATATTGCCGAAGGTGATCCGCGTGGCCGGCAGCCGATCGGAGCATCGGCGATTACTTATGGTGAAAACCTGCCACGTGTCCCACAGGAAATGAGCCTTGAAGATATTCAACGGGTTCAGGCAGATTTTGCTGCTGCAGCACGCCGTGCAAAACAGGCAGGTTTTGAATGGTTAGAATTACATTTTGCACATGGTTATTTAGCGCAAAGCTTTTTTTCTAAGCACAGCAATCTACGTCAAGACGAGTATGGCGGTGATTTTGCAGGGCGAAGCCGCTTTTTGCGTGAAACCTTTGATGCCGTACATGCAGTTTGGCCTGAGCGTTTACCATTAACCGCGCGTTTTGGTGTCATTGAGTATGATGGCCATGACGAAGAAACTTTGAGTGAGTC
>NZ_BKFU01000239.1:0-425 GCF_008980265.1 Acinetobacter sp. TUM15064
ACACCGTTGATGAAGGAACTACGCGATCAAACTAAACTTGCAGTACATTTGTCCATTTTAGAAGGTACACATATTGTCTTTATCAACAATGTGCAATCGATTGGAACATTTACCAGCAATATAGGTCTAGGCACTCGTTGGCCTGCTCATGCGACTGTGATTGGACAAATGCTATTAGCAGACTTATCTGAAACTGAAATCCGTGATCGCTATAAAAATTTCAATCAATGGGAAACTTTTTCTGAACTCACCCCAAAGAATCTTAAAGAGCTACTTCAACGCCTCAGTTTTGTTAAAACACAGCGATCTATGGTCAGTTGGGGACATTACAATCATGATATGGCAGCTTGTGGCGCTCCAATTTTCAAACAATCTACAGGAAAAATGACTGCTGTATTGTCTGTAAGTTGCCCTTTAGCAACCTA
>NZ_BKFU01000240.1:0-425 GCF_008980265.1 Acinetobacter sp. TUM15064
CACATCACACTGTGTTCGGTCGCTGGTACAGATACCCCAACCACACCTGTTGCATTGTAATATTCTTCGGCATAGTCGATTGAAGCAACCGAGTCTGTTCCAATAAAACTGGTTAAATGCCCCACACCCGATTGTGCAGCATCATAAACTCCACCCATGCCACGGCTACTAAAATCGTGTCCTTGCACAGATACAAAATCGAGTGGTGCGCCAGTTTTTACGGCATATTCAGTTAATAATCGTTTATACTCGTAGGCAATCGTTGCTGTAGTACAGCTTTTCCAAAGCTCAGCACTTAACACGGTTTCAATATAGTTGGTTAGCCAAAAGAAACGCGGGTCGGTATTAATAACGGTGAGCACGGGTACACGCATATTGACGCGGCTGCCTTCTGGCAAAGCTTTAATGCGTAATGGTAAATAGCC